>CAMXXM010000126.1 GCA_947253195.1 uncultured Porphyromonas sp. | reverse complement strand
GTCCTAGTAATATTCAATCAACTGTGTACTTTTTTCAGGAATCGCATAGAAGACATGCGTAACCTAATACCGATATTAGTCGTCACTAATATCGGTATTAGGTTTGACTAATATCGGTGTTAGTTTCGACTAATATCGGTAAAAGAAATGCGGGTTGTACTATGCTGAGAGTCACACTACTCCGGTATTGCCACTGAAGTCTCTCTGTACATAGGTGTGTGCCGAGGCACTCTCCTGCCGGATAGCACGATGGTGAAGCTTTACTCTCCCTTGGACCTCTGGCGGGTGAAGACAAAAAAGCACGTCTCCGGGGAATACCCAGGGACGTGCTTTTGGATAAAAAGGGATTAGTCGTGCGTTACTTGCGGAAGGGGAGCTTGATCACCTCTGCCTCTACCTCCTTGCCACGGATCTCGATGGCGACCTTGGTCTCAGGCTTCTTGTAGTCGGAGAGGACGTAACCGAGGGCGATGCCCTTCTTGAGTGCGGGAGACATGGTGCCGGAGGTGAGGTGGCCGATCTCCTTGCCATTGCCGTCGGTCACCTTGTAGCCCTCGCGAGGTACACCGCGTCCCTTCAGCTCGATGCCGACGAGACGGTACTTGGTGCCATTGGCCTTAGCCTCCTCAAGGATCTTGCGACCGGGGAGATTCTCCTTGCCCTCGATCAGCTTCGTTGTCCAGCCGAGACCGGAGGCGTAGGGGTTGGTGGTGTCGTCGATGTCGTTGCCGTAGAGGCAGAATCCCATCTCGAGGCGGAGGGTGTCACGGGCACCGAGGCCGACCGGCTTGATGTCGAATTCCTTACCGGCCTCAAAGAGCTGGTTCCAGAAGTTCTCCGGATCCTTGATGTCCTGGATGTAGAGCTCGTAGCCTCCGGCACCGGTGTAGCCGGTATTGGAGACCAGCACCTCCTCGCCGTGGAATTTCCCTCTGTGGAAGCTGTAGTAAGGGATCGCGTCGACATCGATGTCGACGAGCTTCTGGATCGTCTCCTTGGCCTTGGGTCCCTGGACGGCGAGGATGCTCATCCGCTCAGAGCGGTTCTCCAGCTCTACGCCATCGATCTTGTGATCGGAGATCCACTTGAAGTCCTTCTCGATATTGGCGGCATTGGCGACCAGCATATAGTGGTCCCCGAAGCAGTAAGCGATGAAGTCATCGACGATACCACCCTTGTCATTGGGGTAGTAATTGTACTGCGCCTTGCCGTCCGTGAGCTTGGAGATGTCGTTGGAGCAGACATTCTGGAGGAACTCCACTGCCTTGGGACCGCTGACGAAGAGGGCGCCCATGTGGGAGACGTCGAAGACGCCGACGCTCTCGAGAACTGCCATATGCTCAGCGACGATACCGTCGGGGTACTGGATCGGCATATCGTAGCCGGCGAAGTTGGTCATCTTGGCTCCGAGCTTGACATGGATGTCATGGAAGGGGGTTTTCTTTAGTTCCATAGATTGATTATTTGTATTGAATTTTGTATAAAAAAGGTTTCTTGCTATGATCTCACCTCTGTCGTGACGATCTCGAGAAGGGTCTCGGCAGCCATCACGAGCGAGGGTATGGGTAGGTACTCATAGATGCCGTGGAAGTTGAGCCCCCCGGCAAAGAGGTTGGGGCAGGGTAGCCCCCTATGGCTGAGTGTGGCCCCATCGGTGCCGCCTCTGATGGGCGAGGTGATCGGCTCGATGCCGAGCCGCTTCATCGCCTCGGCGGCGTGATCGACGATCTCCATCCGGTAGAGCAGGCACTCCAGCATATTGCGGTACTGGTCGCGGACGGTGACGGTGATGTGCTCCTCGCCATAGCGGGAGTTGATCGCTGCCGCTGTGCGGATCAGTGTGTCCTTGCGCTCCTCGAGTGCTTCGCTATCGAAGTCCCTGAGGATGTACTCCAGCTCTGCCTCCTCTACGGTGCCACTCATCGCGGTGAGGTGGTAAAAGCCCTCCCTCCCCTCGGTCGTGGAGGGTCGCTGGTCGGGTAGGGTGCTGTCGAAGTCCATGGCGAGACGCATAGCGTTGATCATCTTGCCCTTGGCGTCTCCGGGGTGGACGTTGAGTCCGTGGCAGTGGATGGTGGCTGAGGCGGCGTTAAAATTCTCGTACTGCAGCTCTCCGACAGCTCCGCCATCTACCGTATAGGCAAAGTCGGCAGCGAACCCCTCCACATCGAAGAGTGAAGCTCCTCTGCCGATCTCCTCGTCGGGTGTAAAGCCGATCCGGATCTCTCCGTGAGCGATCTCCGGGTGGGTCGTCAGGTGGTTCGCCAGCTCCATGATGGCTGCGACACCGGCCTTGTCGTCCGCCCCGAGGAGCGTGGTGCCATCGGTGACGATCAGCTCTTGATCCACGTAATGTGCCAGTTCAGGGAACTTCTGTGGGGAGAGGGTGATGTCCCTTTCCTCGTTAAGTATGATCTCTCCGCCCTCGTAGTGGACTATCCTTGGCTTGACATCGCGTCCGGAAGCATCCGGAGAGGTGTCCATATGGGCGATCAGACCGATCACCGGCTGGCTCGTCATCCCTACGGCAGGGATGGTCGCCGTGACGTAGCAGTGATCGTCCACGGATGCCGTGAGACCCATACTGCGCAGCTCGAAGCAGAGGAGATGCGCCAAGTCCCACTCCTTATCCGAGGAGGGAGTCTCCTCGCTCGAGGGATCGGACGTGGTCTCGAGAGAGACGTAGCGTAGAAATCGCTTGACGATGCTCTCCTTACTTATACGCATCGAGATTGGTCTCGTGGGGAGCAAAGTGTGAGATGATCTCCTCGGCTATCGCATCAGCCTCAGCCTCTGTGTGCGCCTCGGCATAGATCCGCATGATCGGCTCGGTATTGCTCTTGCGGAGGTGGACCCAGCGGTTAGGGAAGTCTATCTTCACCCCGTCGATGGTGGTGATGGACTGATCCTTATACGCCCTCTTGATGTCGTCAAAGATCCTGTCCACATCGAGACCGGTGAGGTCTTGACGCTTCTTCACCATCGCATACTGCGGTAGGAGCGCCTTGATCTGGGTCGGCTTGAGGAAGCGCTTTGCCATCATGGTGAGGAAGAGGGCGATGCCGACGAGTGCGTCGCGACCATAGTGCGCCTTGGGGTAGATCACTCCGCCATTGCCCTCACCACCGATGAGCGCACCCACCTCTTTCATCTTTGTCACCACATTCACCTCGCCCACAGCGGCAGGGGTGTAGGTGCCTCCATGAGAGATGGTGACATCACGGAGGGCGCGGGTGGAGCTGAGATTGGAGACGGTATCGCTGCCCGGATAGAGGCTCAGCAGGTAGTCGGCGATGCTGACGAGAGTGTACTCCTCACCGAAGGGGGTGCCGTCCTCACAGAAGATCGCCAGCCGATCCACATCGGGGTCGACGGAGAAGCCGACATCGGCCTTTTTCTCCTTGACCAATTGCCCCAGCTCAATAAGGTTTTGTGGCAGAGGCTCAGGGTTATGAGCAAAGTCTCCGGTGGGCTCGCCATGGAGCAGGTAGGCGCTCTTGACGCCGAGCGCATCGAAGAGGCGGGGCAGTGCGATGCCACCGACGGAGTTGATCGTGTCAGTGCAGACGGTGAGCCCTGCCTCGCGGATCGCTGCAGCGTCCACCTCGGGGAGATTCAGTACCATCTGCACGTGGGCATCGGTGTAGTCCTTATGCTCCACATGTCCCAGGTGATCCACCTCGGCGAAGATGAAGTCCTCGGCATCAGCCATCCTGTAGACCTCTCGTCCCTCAGCATCGGAGAGGAAAGTGCCCTCGTGATTGAGGAGCTTCAGGGCATTCCAGTGCTTAGGGTTGTGGCTCGCCGTGATGATGATGCCGGCATCGGCACCCTCCTCGGTGACGGCAAACTCTGTCGTCGGGGTGGTGGCGAGACCGATATTGACCACATCAAAGCCGACTGCCTGAAGCGTCCCGATCACGATCCGCTGGATCATGTCTCCGGACATACGGGCATCGCGACCGACGACGATCTTATTGGACTGTATGGGAGAGTTTTTCCGTGCCTGAGTGGCAAAGGCTGCGGTGAAGTTGACAATGTTAATCGGATTGAGACCCTCGGAGGCGCTTCCCCCGATGGTGCCTCGGATCCCGGAGATGGACTTGATAAGGCTCATGATATGATCGATTTTCGGTTATTTCTTGTACTCAAAGCGGACATCCTTGAAGTAGAGAGCGAAGCCGTCCTTGGAGAAAGCTATCGGACCGTGGCGGAAGGAGGTGATGACCTGCACTCGGGAGGGCACGCCGGCGAGACGCACCGCCTCGAGGAGAGCCTCGCACTGGAGGTTGTTATTGGCCCTCTCCTGCGCGTCTTGATTGGGGTCAAGGATCACATCCTCGCCCTTCGGCGTGTAGACGAAGGTGAGGGCTCCGGTGCCGCCGCTGTAGGGACCGCCATTGCTCATCCGCTTGATTGACTCCTTGGAGATGCGAGGCCCGATGCCCTCAATCTCCATGCGGGCAGAGATGACCCGCTGGCTGCCGGTTACGGGGGTCCCCTTCTCCACCACGCGTATGAGGAGCCCCTCCTTGATCCTGACAAATGTCCCCTCGGGCGTGATCAGACCGGCAGGGAGGTCCTTGATGGTCCGGATGCCGAGAGAGTCAGTGAAGTGCTTCACCTCCGCCTCCTCTTGCTTGATCATATCGACGTAGGACAAGCGCTTCTTGTCGCATCCGCTGACTAAGAGCAGACCGGAGAGCAGGATCAGTATCGTCAGATGAGTGGATCTGAGTAGATGTCTCATATTGGGAGATAAAAAAGTGTCTAAGAGTGTAACTCCAAAATGGTAGCGTCAGGGTCAATGGCGACCCCCCTACCACTATGCCATACAAATGTAGCAAAATATCGGCTTAAGTAGCTCCTCTTTTCCTCCATCACTATCGTACTGTGTCTTGGGCGCCGGTGGCGTATGGGCAAGCAGGTCGTTGCGGCTCTTGCTGAAGGAGGACACGGGGAGC
>CAMXXM010000125.1 GCA_947253195.1 uncultured Porphyromonas sp. | reverse complement strand
CCACATCTACACCGCCCACCGACCGCGGCTCGAGCCGGCAGACTCCGCCCCCTACGCCTCCGGTGGACTCTCCAAGCCCAAGGAGCCGATCGTCCTCTATCTCGATCCCGCATTCCCCGCGGAGTGGAAGCAGCCGATCCGAGACGGTATCCTGGCGTGGAATACGTCCTTTGAGAAGATCGGATTTAAGGACGCCATCGAGGTAAGGGACTTCCCCGACCCCTCCACCGGCTTCGATCCGGACAATCTCAAGTACTCCTGCATCCGGTACATCCCCAATCAGGGAGAGAATGCCTACGCCCCCTCGTGGGTAGACCCGAGGACGGGAGAGATCATCAGCTCGACACTCTTCATCTTCAATAACATTGAGCAGCTCTTCTACAAGTGGTACTTCACCCAGAGTGCCCTCGTAGACCCCTCGATCCGCAACTTCCCTCTCCCTAAGGAGAAGCGGGATGCGATGCTCACTTTCTCCGTCAAGCACGAAATGGGGCACATCCTCGGTCTGTCGCACAATATGATCGCCACGGCGGCTGTCCCGACCGACTCCCTCCGCAGCGCCTCCTACGTCCGGGCTCACGGCGTCACCCCGAGCATCATGGACTATGTCCGGCTCAATTATGTGGCTCAGCCGGGAGACAACGTCCCGATGACCCTCCCCGAGATCGGTCCTTACGATGACTATGTGGTCGAGTGGCTCTACCGCTACTTCCCCCTCTTCTCTCAGGACATCTACGCTCAGGCAGAGGTGCTGGAGAAGTTTGTCACCTCCAAGGCAAATGACCCGATCTACCGCTACCTCCCGGAGCAGACCAATGTCTACGATCCGCGGGTTATCTCGGGCGACCTCGGCGACGACCCGATCAAGAGCAGCGACTATGGGATAAAAACTCTCGCCCGCATCTCTCACGACTTCCCCAAGTGGATCACCGATGACGAGGACACCCGCAAGAAGGATAAGCTGGACCTCGCCATCTCGCAGACCTTCCACTCCCTCGTGAAGAACGTGATGCACCAGATCGGTGGCATCTACGTCAATCCCTCGATCCCCGACGCAGAGCACCCCATCTACACCGTACTCCCTCGCGAGACCCAGAGAGCCTCACTCAAGTGGGTGGTAGACCAGATCAAGGACTTCGACAAGTATGCCAATCGAGAGCTCGAGTGCAGGAGTCATATCCGCATCAGCTACTACGATCAGCTCTACGAGTTCCTGATCAATGACCTCTACAACACCCGTATGCGCGTCCTCACAGCCGAGCACCTCGTCCCCGGCAGCTACTCTCAGCAGGAGTACTTCGAGGATCTGACGAGGGAGGTCTTCGCCTCGCTCACCGAGCATCGCGATCCCACTCGGGCTGAGATCCTGCTGCAGAGAGGATTCATCAACCTCGGTCGGGCGGTAGTCACCGACACCAAGGTCCCCACCGTGATGGTCCCCACCGCACTCAAGGGGCACCGCTCCGACGTCTCCTTCGGTGACCCGACCCGCAGCCCCTACCCTCAGATCCGTCTGGAGGACATCGACCGGTCGAGCATCTACTTCTTCGCCGCACTCGAGAGGCTACGCCCCGAGCTGGAGCAGGCGGTGAAGTGGGCTAAGAGCCCCGAGGCCAAGGCTCACTACAGCGTGCTGCTCTTCAAGACCAATAAAGCACTGAAAGGAGAGTAACCCATGAGACGACATCATCCCATTCTAATACTACTCCTCATCCTCGTCGGTGTGCTGAGCGGTCCCACGACCGATGCGCAGATCCTCCGATCCAAGCGCGCTGTGGCTCGTGAGCGACAGGAGAAGCGTATGCGGGAGCAGACCAAGTCCCCCTACGAGCGCTTCTTCACGACGGACACCACGTCAATGAGGTCCGCTCAGGGCCCCTTCTTATCCCTTCATCTCAAGGAGAAGCAGCTCTATATGGAGCTCCCGAGTGAGTCCTTCGGTGAGGAGATGCTGATCGCCGCCACGGTATCGGACATCTCCAATCCCCAGCTCGGGCTCCCTGGCTTCAAGAATAGCGGACCGATCCCGATCCGCTTCATCCAGAAAGACAGTGTCGTCGTCATGGAGGTGGTAAATAATGACCTCCTCTATGACCCGACCGACAAGTCGGCATTGGTCAAGAATATCCGGAAGAGCTACACCAACGTGTCGCTGCACAAGTTCCCCATCACGGGTCTCAGTAGCGACGGCAAGTCTGTCCTCTTCGATGTCACCGACTTCTTCCTCAATGAGCAGCGCTTCTTCGACGCGCTGGTCTCCGAGGTGGGCTCCTACCGACTCTCCAGCAGCCCGCGACCCGATCTCTCAAGCTTCACCTCAGTGAAGTCCTTTGAGAGCAATGCCACCGTAGGCGTCGAGCGCACCTCCTACGTGACGCTCACCAATAGCAGGGGCAAGGGACTGGAGGACTACCCGACCACCTACAGCGTCACCTACTCCCTCCTCCGCCTGCCGGCCGTGCCGATGACACCGAGACTGAGCGACACGAGGGTCAATTTCTTCCTCACGGAGAAGGACATCCTCCGGAGTGACAATCACCAGATCGAGACGGTCAATTTCATCCGTCGCTGGCGGCTTGAACCGGTCGATATGGACGCTCTCAGGAGGGGCGAACTGACGGAGGTCAAGAAGCCCATCGTCTACTACATCGATGACAACTTCCCCGAGCGCTGGAGAGCAGGGATCAAGGCCGGGGTGCTGAGGTGGAATAAGGCCTTTGAGCGCATCGGGCTCAAGGACGTCGTGCAGGTGATGGACTTCCCCAAGGACGACCCGGAGTTTGACCCCGACAACCTGAAGTACTCCTGCATCCGCTACGTCCCTGTCGGCATCGAGAATGCCATGGGACCCTCTTGGTACGATCCCCGCACGGGCGAGATCATCAATGCCTCCGTCATGGTCTACAGCAATGTGATCAAGACGCTCAACAATTGGCGCTTCGTCCAGACGGCACAGCTCGACCCCGCAGTCCGCAGCAAGGTACTCTCCGACTCCCTCCTCACCGAGTCGCTGGCGTATGTGATCGCCCACGAGGTGGGTCACACCCTCGGGCTGATGCACAATATGGCCGCCTCAGCCGCCTACTCCGTCGACTCGCTCCGGTCTCCCTCCTTTACCCACAAGTACGGCACCACGCCCAGTATCATGGACTATGCGCGGTGGAATTATGTGGCTCAGCAGGAGGACAAAGGGGTCTCCCTCGACCCGCCCTTCCTTGGCGCCTTCGACTACTACGCCATCGAGTGGGGGTATAAGGTCTTCCCGGAGCTGGAGGACAATTTCTTTGCCGAGAGCAAGGAGCTCCAGAAGTTTGTCGCCCGCCATGAGGGCAATCCGATCTACCGCTATGGCGTGCAGCAGGTGGAGAGTCGCCTCGACCCGACCGCCATCGAGGAGGACCTGAGCGATGACCCGATACGTGCCGGTGAGCTGGGGATGCGCAACCTCATGTACATCACCGAGCACCTCGACGAGTGGATCACCGATGACCCCGGAGCTGAGCACCGGGGCGAGCTCTATGAGCAGATCCTGGCACAGGCCTACGGGTACTACCACAATATCTTTATGATGGTCCCCGGCATCATCCTCCGGCAGACGAGCGAGTCCTCCGGGATACCGAGGCATCAGGTGCTCCCCAAGGAGCGCCAGCGCAAGGCAGCTCTCTGGCTCATAGAGCATGCTGAGGACTTCCGTAAGCTCGGGCTTGAGAAGCTGGTCGGTCACATCCCCTACGCCTCCCTTCGCCCCTTTGACCTCGTGCAGCAGGATCTCCTCAAGATGACGATGCTCAATACCGGCAAACTCGCCATCTCCTACTACCTCGACCCCGACTCCTACTCCCCCATGGAGTATCTGGAGGATGTCTATAGCCACATCTTTGGCCCTACCCTGCGTGGCGCATCGCAGCTCAGCGAGACAGAGATCGCCCTGCAGGAGGCCTTTGTCCGCTACCTCAATGCCTCACTCCGGTATGGTCTGCAGAATGTCTACCCCGTCGGACTCAAGTCCGATGACCTCAGCCTGACCTATAAGGCTGACCGGACCCTCTGCAATCACGCCGGCGAGCAGAATGGGCTGCTTGGCTTCGGCAACGGCAACGGCTTCCCGGAGCACCTCTGGGCGCAGACCGTCAATATGACCAGCGACTACACCCTGAGCTATGCTCTACGGGTGCGGGATCTGCTCAAGCGGACCATCCCTCAGACGAGAGACGCCAACCTCCGCGCTCACTACCGACTCCTACTCGGACGGCTTGATAAGTCCCTCGACAAGTGAGAAGTGACAAGGGAAGAGCGAGTAAATGGCTAACTTTGCTGAGAACCTTAGTATCCAAGTAGAAATAAACCATTATGAGAGCAAATGAGATCAGCAGCGGCCTCTGCCGCCTCGGAAGATGCATCGGTGATGAGTCCATGGAGGGAGGCTGTAAGGCCCTCATCCTGATGGGCGCCATCGGTGGGGCTGCCATCACCTCCATCGCCTTCGTCCTCGGAGGTATGCTTAGCGATAAGGAGTAAGATCCACTCCCGGAATAGACCTTTATCAGGAGGTTGTCCCTACTTGAGGGCAGCGACCGATCCACAGCGATCAGTCGCTGCCCTCTGACGTAAACCGGCAATAGGGGCAGCGCCACCTCTCGATGGCAGCTTACCATAACTGCCTTCCGGATTCATTCGCTAACTTGATCAATAATCGCTACTTTTGTACACACCAAATACGAACAATAATTTTAGACACAATCATCATTATGAAAAAGAATGTACTCGTAGCAGCTCTCGGTCTACTGCTCGTAGGTAGTTGCATGACCTCCTGCAAGCCCAAGAAGAGCGCTTACCGCTCAATGTATGAGAAGGCTAAGCAGCATGAGATCGCCCAGCAGAGCACCTATCCCCAGGAGGAGCCGATCGTCGTAGCCGACAACTCGGACGTCCGGGAGGAGAGGCTCTCCGTCCCCGAGGGCGAGAGTGCCCCCAATGGCATCC
>CAMXXM010000124.1 GCA_947253195.1 uncultured Porphyromonas sp. | reverse complement strand
TGATGCTGTAGTCGTCCGGCAGCTTCTTGCCCCGGAAGGAGGGGTCGGGCCAATTCCCCTTGATCGAGCTCTTGGCCGATACACCGACAGCGAGGAGACCGAAGTGCTCACTCCCGGCGATGTCCGTCCGGAGGCTGAAGGAGAGGTCTCTCAGCGCCCCCTCCTCATCGTCGGAGAGGGGCAGGTCGGCAGAGAGCGGGGCACTGGTCACATCCATGTCACTCAGGTAGGGGAAGTTCACCTCCATGAGATCGCCGTAATTGTCATCGATGCAGGTGGTGAGCGAGGAGAGGGAGGGGTCGTTCTTCATCTTATACTCCTTCCCATTGACCTTGATCCTGACGATGTCCCGGTAGCCGGTGGCATCGCTGGTGGAGAAGGCGACCTTCGCCCGGCTGAGGTCGTATGTCCCCTTCACCTCCGAGAGGGCGCGACGGATCTCCTCCGCCCGCCAGGTGCCGGATAGGTCTACGTGTGCCGTATAGACGGCGACCTCGTAGATGCTGCGGTGGCGATTCTCGATGTCAAGCACGGCATCAGCGGAGACCTCCTCGGGGATTAGGTAGAGGGCGCTCTCCTGGGCATTCTTGACATCGGGTGTGTAGGGGACGACCAGCACGGGGGTGAGGATGTTTTGGCTCTCACCCCAGCGTGAGGTGATCTCCTGCGTGGCCTTGCGTCCCTCGTATTGGCGCGAGGAGACCAGCCCCTCCACCATAAGGAGAGGGATCAGGAGTAGTAGGGCGACCAGCCCGAGGATAAGCGTCTTGGCGACAAAGGATAGGGAGTGCTTAGGCTCCCTCTGCGGTGGTATGACTTCCATGATGATGCTATGGGTGTTAATAGGTGATGCGAAAATAGTCGAGGATCGCCCTGTACCGATCCTGTGCGGTGAGACAGGTGTCGAGGAGATACCCCCGCACCTCTTCCCACCGATCAAGACCCCGATAGTAGTACATCTTGAGCTCCTCGGTGATGATAAAGGGGACGATATGGTGTGCTAAGCACTCCTTAAAGATGATCAACCTGCCTATGCGGCCATTGCCGTCCTGGAAGGGGTGGATCATCTCCAGTCTGTAGTGGAAATCGAGGATCTCCTCGAGCGAGACCCGTCTCTTGCCGGTATACTCCTGCAGTAGCGCCCTCATGGCTGCCGGCACATCCTCAGGGGCTGCGGTCTCCTTTCCTCCCACTTCGTTGGGCAACCGCTTGTACTCACCGACGGCAAACCATGGTCGGTCCGCATCGGAGGTGCCCGCCTTCAGGAGTGCGTGCAGTCTCTTGATCATCTCCTCCGTCAGTGGCTCCTCCGCATGCTCTATGACGAAGTCGATGCAGCGGAAGTGGTTGGTCGTCTCGATGATGTCGTCGACGCTGACCGCCTCATCGGTGACGCCGATGGTATTGGTCTCGTAGATGTAGCGCGTCTGCTCCTTAGAGAGACGACTTCCCTCAATGTGGTTGGAGTTGTAGGTAAGGTCTATCTGCGTCCGATGGTGGATACCTCCTCTCATCTTGCTCTCCATCTGCTCTCGCAGAGCAACCAGCAGAGGCGAGTGCTTCACCTCGTCGGGCAAGGGCGTATCTGCGGGGATACGCCATGTATCCCCCTCTTGCACAGCGCCGGGCAGCTTCCCCTCGGCGCAGTAACCTCTCACGGCCTGTACTGTCAGACCATGATTGGCGGCATACTCTTCCTCCGGAATTAGTCTCATATCCATACACTACTACTCCTCTGCAAATATATCTCTAATTCCTTACTTTTGTGGATGGTAAAAGAGAAGATGAAGCAGGATGAGATAGACAGGGCAAGCCTGGAGCGGGCCATCAGGCTCTACGACTCCGGGGAGATCGATCAGGTGGAGGTGGGGACTACCCACGGACTCTGCCGGATCCACGAGTGCCTATTTGGCGGACTGTATGACTTTGCCGGTCAGGTTCGCTCGCTGAATATATCCAAGGGAGGTTTCCACTTCGCAAATGCGCTCTACCTGGATGTGATCCTGCCGATCATCGACGACATGCCGGAGAGTACCTATGAAGAGATCATCTCCAAGTATGTGGAGATGAATGTGGCACACCCCTTTATGGAGGGGAATGGTCGTGCCACAAGGATCTGGCTCGATCAGATGCTGAAGCGTAGCCTCGGGCAGGTGGTCGACTGGCAGCGTGTGCCGAGGAGTGCCTATCTGCAGGCCATGGAGCGTAGCCCCGTCAATGATCTAGAGCTGCGACACCTTCTCTTCCCTGCACTGACAGAGAGGGTGGAGGATCGGGAGATGCTCCTCAAGGGGCTGGAGCAGTCTTACTACTACGAGGGGTACGAGGGATGACGGTGCTGGAGATCATACTGCTTGTGGTGGTCGGGGGGTTGCTGCTCCTCGTCCTGCTCCTCGTCGGGCGGATGGGGCGGCTCACGGCGACCGCTGCCCGCACGGAGGCGACCCTCGAGAGCGAGAAGAGGAAGAGGGAGGAGCAGGAGGGACTCTTTGATCGTCAGCTTGATCGGATGACGGAGCGCTTCGAGGCGCTCTCGGAGGTGATCACGAAGAGGCGGGCGGACGAACTCACCTCTGCAAATAAGCAGGAGCTGGACTTAGTGCTGGCACCGCTGCGGGCGAGCATCGACAAGATGGACCTCGCACTGAAGTCCACCGGTGAGACCAATGCCCGCCGCTCCGGTGAACTCGACCGGCAGATCCGGATGCTGATCGAGCAGACCACTGCCGTCGGCGACAAGGCTGACCGCCTCGCCCGTGCGATGTCGACGAGCGGCAAGGTGCAGGGCGACTGGGGCGAGAAGCGGCTGGAGCAGATCCTGCAGCGGGAGGGCTTCATCCGAGGGACGGAGTACGATGCTCAGGTGGTGCTGCAGCGGGGCGGTCAGATGCTGCGCCCCGACTTTGTCCTCCACTTCCCCGACAGGCGGGACGTGATGGTCGATGCCAAGGTGTCGCTACAGGCTTTCCTACGCTACCACGATGCCGCAGATGAGGAGGGACGACAAGCGGCGCTTGCTGATATGGAGCGGGACCTCAGGGCGCATGTGAGCGAACTGGCCAAGGCGCGCTATCACGAGCTGTCGCTCGAGGGGCGGAGCACTTTCCCCTACACCCTCATGTTTGTCCCCATGCCTGCCGTGCTGCAGTTGCTCTCGAGCAGTGACCTTGGGGACAAGGCTCTCGCAAGCAGGGTCTTCATCGTCACACCGGAGTCGCTGATGCTCTTCGTCAGGATCATCAGCGAGGCGTGGATCAGTCGCCGGCAGGAGGAGAACATCGCCGAGGTGATTGCGCTGGCGGACAAGATGCTCCGTCAGGTGGATAACATGATGGACGACTTCCGCCGGGTCGGCGGCAAGCTTGATGATGCCAAGAGTGCCTACAACGAAGCCCTCATCCACCTCAATGGCCGCCAGGGGCTGACCGGCTACGCCGACCAGATCCGCCGGCGCATCCGGTGAAGGAGTCAATGGGGGGTGATGCGGAGGGTGATGCGGAGGATGTCGCGGAGATCGGTGGTGTAGTGGGGGCTGGTGTGCTCTCGGCGGATGACGCCCTGCAGTGCGTCCGGGTCGCGGGCAGCGACAAAGAGCCCGTGCTCCCCGTACCGCTCCCGGATGCGCCCCTCGATGGCTCGTAGGCGCTTCCGCCGCTGCTCCTCCTCGGTCTCAAAGGGCAGCGCCCGGTCCATCCGGACCAGGTCGGAGACGAGGATCCCCCCATCCATCCCTCCCTATTTTTCAAAGGTCTCAATCAATAAGTACCCGACGAAGTCAACAAATCCATAGGCTGCGGAATTGAGGGTCGGGGGGAGAGGAGGCTGAGGTCGTGTTATTTTATTATCTTTGCTTTGTTTTTGAAATAATTTATCGGTGAGGCTTGGTCTGCTTGGCGGATGAGGTCTCGCTCTTCTCTATTATTTATGGACTGGTTAACCAATCTCTTTCTGCAGCACGGCGTCGCACAGGCGATCGTCGTCCTGTCCCTCACGATCGCCGTGGGGCTGCTGCTGGGGAGGATCAAGTTTTGGGGCATCTCCCTCGGCACTGCGTTTATCCTCTTCGTCGGCATCCTCTTCGGTCAGCTGGGGCTCTCCATCGATCCGACGATCAATAGCTTCTTCAAGGACTTCGGACTGGCGATCTTCGTCTACTCCATCGGTCTGGAGGTGGGCCCCAGCTTCTTCTCCAATCTCAAGTCTAAGGGCGCCAAGCTGAATGTCCTCGCCGCCATCGGTGCCTCGCTCGCCGCGGTGGTGACGGTGGCACTCTTCTACATCACCGACATCCCGATGCAGACGCTGGTGGGGGTGATGAGTGGTGCGGTGACCAATACCCCGGGACTTGCCGCTGCCCAGCAGACCTATCAGGACATCACCGGTGTCGCTGATCAGTCGATCGCTCAGGGCTACGCCGTCGCCTATCCGCTCGCCGTGGTCGGCATCATCATGATCATCGTGATGACGAAGGTGGTGGCCAAGATCAATACCGATGAGCTGGAGAAGCGCCTTACCGCACAGTCTGACGCGGAGACCAGCGAGACGGAGGGTGTCTCGGTGGAGGTGACCAATCCGGAGCTGTTTGGGAAGACCGTCGTGGAGCTGAAGAGGCTGGTGCCGGACACCGGCTTCGTCGTCTCTCGCGTGCTGAAGAAGGCTACCGGTGAGACGGTCCTTGTGAATGGTCAGACACGATTTGAGGAGGGGGACAAGCTCTTTGTGATCCTCAATACGACCAACGAGCAGGACATCGTCTCGGCCGTCGGTAAGCTCGACACGTCGGATCACGTGACCTGGGTGGAGAAATCTCAGGACGTGATCTCCCGCTGGGTGCTGCTCTCAGACAGTAAACTCAATGGTAAGACGCTCAAGGACCTGAAGCTGAGAGAGCACTTCAATGTCAGTGTGACGCGCGTCGACCGCGCCGGCGTGAAGCTGGTGGCTGTCCCTTACCTGAAGCTGCAGCAGGGTGATAAGCTCCTCTGCGTCGGCGGAGAGAAGAGTGTCAGCACTGCGGCACAGGCCTTCGGAGACTCCTCCAAGGC
>CAMXXM010000123.1 GCA_947253195.1 uncultured Porphyromonas sp. | reverse complement strand
GTCTGACGGGACGTATGTCCATATGGATCTCGCTGTCACCGGGCTGGGGGGAAACTCCTGCGGTCAGGGCGGTCCGCTGACAGAGGATCGAGTGATGGGCGGCCCCCACACGATGACGCTCCAGATCCGCCCCTTGGACGCGACGGGTGTGGTTGCCACACCTACCGCCCTGCCGGTGACGATGCAGCGGAGCGGGACCGGTCTCGTGACCCTCTCCGGCTCGTCGCCCATCCGCTACTCTGTCGACGGCAAGCCGGCGGTGCGGTATGAGCGCCCCTTTGACCTCCGTGAGGGAGGCGTGGTCCGTGCGTGGCCGGAGGGGAGCGACTGGATCGCCACGGAGCACAGGTACGAGCGGATCACGACGATCCCCGTGACCGTCAGCGGTGTCTCCTCCGAGGAGAGCGGTGAGGGTAGCGTCGCCCATCTGCTCGATGGCGACCCCTCCACGATCTGGCACAGCATGTACTCCGTCACCGTTGCCGCTTACCCTCACTGGGTCGCGCTCGACTGCGGCGAGGAGCGCTCCATCGCCGGCGTCACCTATCTGCCGCGACAGGACGGAAGCACCAATGGCGACATACGCGACTATGCTCTCTCCGTAAGCAGCGATGGAGAGACGTGGCAGGAGGTGGCACGTGGCACCATGGAGCGATCAAAGTCGAGACAGACCCTTCGCCTCGGTCACCCGGTAAAGGCGCGCTACGTGCGCTTCACCGCCCTCTCCTCTCAGAGTGGAAGCGACTTTGCCTCCGGGGCAGAGCTGACGGTGCTGTCGGAGTAAGGGATGCATTTTCGCTACCTTTGCAACCGGAATAATCATTGTTTTTATGGAGTAAAAGAAATGCAAAAGATGATCTTCGGTGCTCTTGCAGTACTTTCCACCCTGGCACTGACGGCAAACGCACAGGAGGAGAAGGAGTGTGACCTGGATGTGGACTTTGCCGTCCACGTAGGATATCAGGGGAGCTTCCTCAAGGACTTCACCGCCTTTCCCGGTGCCACTCGGTCGCTCCACTCGGGAGTCCGGGTCGGAGTGGACGCAGACTTTGAGATCTATGAGTACAAGGGCTTCGACTTTGGCATCCGTCCGGGCGTCTTCTTCTCCCAGAAGGGTGAGGCGTACAAGAGGACTGCCGACAAGTCACTCTCTTACGACCTCAATTACCTCGACATCCCTGTGACCCTCTGCGTCAGTCGCGAGGTGGCTGACGATCTTAATGTGACCCTGGGCTTCGGTCCCTACCTCGGCATCGGTCTTTATGGGAAAAATGGGACAGGCAGTAGCTCCACGGAGAAGCACGACTCCTTCGGTAAGGATGGTGAGCTCCGTCGCATCGACAGCGGTCTCATTGCCAACATCGGTCTGAAGTACGATGACATCCTCCTCTCCGTGGGCGGACAGTACGGCTTCGTGAACCAGCTGAAGGATACGAAGACGCTCACCGGCACGCCGAAGAATGCTAATTTCTTTGTGATGGTGGGCTACGAATTTTGATCATACACCACCGTACAAACTAAGGGCGAGGGCTGCGCTTACCCGGGATCACCGGAGGCGCAGCCCTCGCTCTCTTTTTCCCCCTCAGTCGCACGGCGGGATCTGTCTCTATGCATCGGGGGTCGCATCGCTGATTGCGGTGCGACCCCCGACGTGAGATGGGATCTATCAGTAGGTCAGCTCAGGACCTCTGGTGATCTGAGGACTTCTTATTACCGCTGTAGCCATAGCCGTAACCATAGCCATACCCATAACCGTAGCCGTAGCCGTAACCTTTCTTAAGCGCCTTGGTGTCTGCCTTGACGTCATTGAGGACGATGGAGACGTTGGGGAGCTTGCCGGCGTCGGACAGATAATTGATGTACTCAAGGTCGCGCTTGTCCGTCTTGCGGTAGCGGGTGACGTACATGGTCGCATCAGCGACACGGCTGAGAATGACGGTGTCGACCACCGGTCCACAGGGCGCACTATCGATGATGATGTAGTCAAAGTGGTCCCTGAGCTGCTCGATCACGTCGTCCAAGCGCGGGCGAGAGAGCATCTCTGAGGGGTTGGGCGGGATCTTCCCGGCAGGTAATACCGACAATCCCGGGTAGTCGGGCATCTCCATCACGAAGTCCATCGGATCAAGGCCGGGATCATTGAGGATCTCGCTCATCCCTTGGGTGTGATCGTGGGTGGTGTCGTGGCGGTCGTGGATGTGCTGCCCCCTGAAGGTGCGCGACAGGCGCGGATTACGAAGGTCAAGCCCGATGATGAGCACCTTCTCATCAAGTGCCGATAGGGAGACGGCGAGATTGGAGGCGACAAAGGTCTTACCCTCTGCCGGGACCGTGGAAGTAGCTAAGAGGACAAGGGGTCGCTTGTTACCGGTGACGAAGTTGAGGTTGGTACGCAGGGTGCGGAAGACCTCCGTCATCACGTCGCTGTCTCGAGTCTTGACGACGATCTCACCGGTCTGGTCCCCGAAGTGATCGTCAGACATATGAGGCACGCTGCCGAGGATAGAGAGGGGGGTATGGCGACGAATGTCATCCTCTGTGCGGATCTTGGTCCGGGTCAGCCGTCTCAGGTAGAGGTACACCGTAGGCAGGAGCAGACCCAGTATCAGGGCAGCGAGGTAGACGATAGGCTTCTTGGGCTGCGAGGGTGTGGCGTCGGCGAGAGCGGGATCGACTAACTTTGCGCTCTCCAGTGATGCGGCGAGAGAGATCGAGGTCTCCTCACGCTTCGTCAGAAGCATAAGGTAAAGATTGGAGCGGATGGTCCGCTGCCTCTCTATGTCAGTGGTGATGCGCTCAAAGGTGGGAGCCTGCGAGATCTTTCCCTGCAGGTTTCCCTTCATGCTCCTAAGACCCTCGTACTGGATCTGCAGTCCCTGACGGGTCACATCGGCCACGCCTACGAGACCCTCCCGGGTGGTAGCGAGATCCTTCTCGAGAGCTTTGAGTCGCGGGTGCTCGGGGCTGACAGAGGCAGCAAGAGAGTTCCGCTCCAGGACCATCGCGTTGTACTGACTGACGGCGCTATTGAGCGAGGCATCCTCCACGCCGAGGGAGGCAGGGATCAGGCTGTACTCATTTTTCCCCATCGCTCTGACGTAGGAGATCAGGTGATCCACCACCTTGAGCTGTGTCTGGATGCGCGACACCTCCTCGGCGAGCTTGGCACTACTCTGCACGACGACACCGAGGTCCTCATAGCTGGTGACGCCCTGAGACTTCTTGACAGACTCGAGATTAGACTCCACACTCCCCAGCTCCCGGCTGATGAGGGAGATACGCTCATTGATAAAGTCGTACTGCCGCTGTGCTGCAGCATTCTTGTCAATGGCGCGCATACGATTGTAGACCTCTACCAGCTTGGTGAGGAAGTCCTCGCCCTTGTGGCGGTTGTCGGCGAGGATGGAAAGTGAGGAGACATTACTATTTTTCTCCACACGCTCGACAGAGACCTGCCCGTGGGTCATCTGCTCCGCCATGGCGAGCGGAGAGTGGATGGTGATCGTGAGCTTCTCCGGCATCTCATGCTCCAGAGCCAGGCTGTCACCCCTCTGCAGCGTGAGGATACCATACACGGTCACCTCTGTCGCCGGTAGCTGCCCGATGACCTTTGTCTCCCCGGTAGCCTCATCTGTGAGGGTCATCCCGTCGGAGGAGGAGGTCAGCGTATACTCGAGAGGCTCCTTGACTTGATTGAGCTTGTCAAAGGGCTCCATCGTGATCCATACTGGTAAGTCTCTCCAATACACTTGCGTGCGGAGACCATGCCGGCTTGAGAAATCGAGGAAGTAGTGTGACTCCTTGATCGTCTGCTGCAGCATCTCACGCGACTGGATCAGCTGCATCTCGTTGTCGACATTGAGATTGAGCCCACCGGTCGCGATGGAGACGAGGTCCAGATCCCCTATGGCGGAGGCGTATTTACCTCCTTTTCCCTCCTGAGGGTCATTGAAGAGAATGGTCGTCGCCACTCTGTACTTCGGTCTGGAGGTGGTGATGAAGAGCCAACCCAAGATCAGGCAGAGGAGCAGTGAGAGAAGGTAAAGCGGCCAGTGGCTCAGATATGAGACCAAGAGCGTGGAGAGATCAAGCTCCTGCTCGTCTTGACCTGTTTCCTCTGTGAGAGGGGTATTGGAGGGTGCTCCGGTGGAGCTGTCGTATGGGTTCATACCTATTACTTCACGAGTAGACTGATCAGGATATTGGCCACGGAGAGGGTCAGCGATGCGATGCTGAAGATGATGCCGGTCGCGGCACCGATATTGGCACTCTGGGCGGCAGCGTCATTGGGCTGCACGTAGACCACGTCCCCCTGCTGCAGGTAGTAGTAGGGCGAGGAGAGGATATTGGGGTCCTGCAGATTGAGTGTCACTATCTCGCGGTGCCCGTCCGGATATTCGCGCATCAGCTTCACCTCCGTGCGGACACCCTGGATGGACATGTCTCCGGCATTGGCCAACGCCTCAAAGATCGAGACCTTCGTATTCTCGGAGGTAAAGGTCCCGGGGCGTCTCACCTCTCCGATCACGGAGTACTTATAGTTTTGGATCTTGATATTGACCGAGGAGATGTCGGTGATGTACTTCTTGAGTATCTCCTTGAGACGACTCTCTGCTTCACGCATGGTGTACCCCCCCACGTGGGTCAGACCCACGACCGGCAGCTCCACATTTCCCTCATTATCCACGAGGAAAGTCCTCGCCTGCTGAGCATAAGTGCTGTACTGCTGGTTGGGAGTCCAGTAGATGCCGTTGAAGGCAGCCACGGCCTCAGGATTGGAGGACTCGACCGTGATGGTAAGCAAGTCCTTGGCTCGGATGCGTGCATCTTGCAGGCCATTGGATGCCACGGTCATCACCTGCTCCGATGTCTGTACGTAGGCCACATCCTTACGAGAAGCGCAGGAGGAAAATAGGAGCCCAATCATCAGAAGGGAGAGGGCAAGGGTGCCCACCTTCCGAAGCTCCGGTCTATAGCAATGGGTTTGCATGTCGTTGACTCTGGATATACTTCTGCGCAAATGTACCTATTTATTGCAAATCCACAGCCATACGGAAGCTGTCTCTTATACACATCTCCGAGCCCACGAGACCGTTATTCTAATC
>CAMXXM010000122.1 GCA_947253195.1 uncultured Porphyromonas sp. | reverse complement strand
AGTCTGGCATTCTGTGCCACAGCCTCCTCTCGATACCGTGCCACCGCACCGGGGCGGACGTTACCGAGCGGGTCATTGGGATCAACACCCGGCGTGGGCTCATCCGGATCTGTAGGATCGATCCCGGGAGTGGAGGGGTCAATAGGTACACCGTTCTGATCCTTGACGGCGAAGTCGCCACCGGGGTTAAGAGGGAGGATCTCCCCCGCACTCGGGTCAATAGGCAGTCCACCGGAGGACTCGTCTCTCTCCTTGATCAAGGGATCCATATCTGCAGGAGCGAGAGGGTTAATGCCGGCACCGGGATCTATTGGCACACCGCCACCCTTACTATCCTTGACAGAAGGCTCTTCCGGCGAGGGTTGGAGGGGGTCAACCCAGGCGCTCGGGTCAATAGGCTTAGCACCATACTTGGGGTCATACGGATCATAGTGCTCACCTTTCAGTCCGTCCGATGTCAGCACTATAGGACCTTCGGGAGCCTCTTGAGACATTTCACCAGGTTCTTTGGTCTCGAGGATGTGGAGTCCGCTCCCACTACCGGAGAGGGTCAGGTGGTATGTAGCCATTTCGCCTGCCTTCCCCACATAAGGAGAGGGACGCCACCTTACAGAGCGCCCACCATAACTTAGAGTCACGACCAAATCACCATAGTTGACGCCCGGCACCACCACAGCTGCAGCCACGGCTTGAGCGCGACGACCTCGTACCGCTAGGTCAAGTGTACCCTTTGCACCCCGAGACTGGAATTGGTCCGACACCAGATCAAAGCAAGCTGAGAGAGGGACATCAGCAGCCTCGACAGTCAGATGCGATAGCTCACCGAAGTCAGGTGATGCAGTGATAACGAATTGCAGAAGAGCATTGATACGCTTAAGGGTAACCCTCGGCTCCGCAGTCCAAGTGGCATCGGACAGCTTACCGTAGAAGTAGTCCGGAGCCTTTCCTTGCGCCTGACCTGCATAGTTCATCGGGATCTGTCCCTGCGAAGCCTCTGCTGTGTACGGGTAGTACGCGATGATCTCGAGAGGGGACGATGGCGACCGATGGACCGGTGATGTGGAGAAGAAAACACCATCCCCCACACTCGATGTATAGAGTATATTGTCATCCGAGACCACACCATCCGAGAGAGAGAAGACTCCCATCTGATCGTTTTTCTGCCAAGTAGGAGCTGCCGATTGGAAGCTTGCCTTGTAGCGCAGTTCGTACGGCTGTAGTAGATCATCTCCCATCTCTCTATGCTTGCATGAAGCCCCTAAGACCAAGAGTGCCACAAGGGCTATGCTCAGTCTTGGTAGAGTTATATAGCCGGTCGAATTCCCTTTCATTGTTATATGGTGATAATCTTTTTTGAGATGACAACACTTAGTGGATAACCAAAGATATCCAATATCGAGTCCTTGACCAAAGTGCGACCGATGAGGGCATACGACTTCTCCTTTAACAAGAAGCCGGTACTTAGTCCTTCTTGGGGCTAACTACCGGCAATACTGGGAATGGGACGACTGGTTAGAGCTTCTGCATAGCGACGAGGCGGGCGTAGTATCTCCCCTGAGCCAGCAGCTCCTCGTGCGTACCTCGCTCAACGATACTTCCCTTGTGCAGGACGATGATCTGATCGGCACTGACAATCGTGGAGAGACGATGAGCGATGACGATGGTGGTGCGCCCTCTCATAAGGTGCTCCAGCGCCTCCTGCACCAGTCGCTCGGACTCGGTATCGAGAGCGGACGTTGCCTCGTCGAGGATCAGGATGTCCGGATCCTTGAGGACGGCGCGCGCAATGCTCAGTCGCTGCCTCTGACCACCGGAGAGCTTGCTGCCTCGATCACCGATATTGGTCTCATATCCCTCGGAGAGCTCTCTGATAAAGTCGTCCGCATTGGCCACCTTGCAGGCCGCCACGATCTCCTCATCTGTTGCATTCGCGTTGCCAAAAGCGACATTGGCCCGGACGGTGTCATTGAAGAGGATCGCCTCTTGATTGACATTACCCATCAGCATCCTCAGATCGTGCATCCTCAGCTCCCTGATGTCCGTGTCGTCGATCCGGATGGAGCCCTCGTCCACATCATAGAAGCGAGGCAGGAGATCCACTAATGTGCTCTTGCCGGAGCCACTCTCGCCCACGATCGCCAGCGTCTTTCCCTTCGGAATGGTGAGGTCAACATCTTTCAGGATCCAGTGATCGTCGTAGTTATTGTAGCGGAAAGAGACATGGTCGTATCGGATCTCTCTCTCGAAGCGGATCTCCCGGGGATGCTCCGGGTCTTGGATCGGATTGACTGCCGATAGCACTTCGTCAATGCGAGCGAGGGATGCCATCCCCTTACGTATGTCGTAGGAGGCACGGGAAAACTCCTTCGCAGGATTGATGATACTGTAGAAGATCACTAAGTAGTAGATGAAGGTGGAGGCATCGAAGCCAACGCTATTATGGAAAATGAGCGTTCCACCAAACCAGAGCACCACGGCGATGGTGACTGTCCCAAGGAATTCGCTCACGGGATGGGCCAATGCCTGTCTCGAGGCGACATGCCGGGAGATGGTCCTGAACACCTCGTTTTGGTTCTCAAACCGGTCCCGGATTGGTTCCTCAGCATGGAAGGCCTTGATCACTCTGAGTCCGCCCAACGTCTCCTCAAAGAGGCTGATCAGATAGCCCCACTTCGTCTGCCCCTCAAGGGAGTCACGCTTGAGCCGCTTTCCGATGCGCCCCATGACAAGCCCTGCCATTGGTAGCAGGAGCATCACAAAAAGGGTCAGCGTGGGGCTGATGATCAGCATGGCGATCAGCGAGACGAGGATGATAAGGGGATTCTTGATCATCATATCAAGCGAACTTATCAAGGAGTACTGCAGCTCATTGACATCCCCTGAGATGCGTGCCAGCAGGTCGCCCTTACGCTCCCCGGAGAAGAAGGCAAGGTTGAGCCCAAGCACTTTCTCATTGATCTGATTACGTATATCCCTCACTACACCGGTCTGGACCGGTATCATAAAGAATGAGGCGGCATACTGCACAGACACCTTCAGTAGCGTGATCGCCACCAGATAGAGCGCCAAGATCAGCAGAGACTTAGATACACCATAAGCACCAATCATCAGTGTCACCGCATAATTAAAGTTATTCTGAATCCCACTCATCAGCGTGCTGAGAGAGAGCTCGCTCCACGGCGTAAAGTGATATGCGGTGGTGTCAATCCCGAATAGAACCCTCAGGATAGGTATTAGGAGGGAGAATGCCAGTAGGTTTAGCAGCGGTGCAATGGCATTGCAGGCAATGTTACCTACGATATACCACTTATACTTGGGGAGAAATCGTCTAAATGCTCGGAAAAAGTCCTTCATCAGAGTAAGTCGTTAGTAAGTCGCGGCTCGATCAGATCTTGCGAAGCTTGGCAAACTTAAGGATCATCTGTTTCCTCGATCCATCATCGAAGGTGACGAGAACCTTGGTCCCGGAAACACTCTGCGAGAAGCCCTCCACCTGCCCCACACCAAAGGTGGGATGCTCTACGCGGTCGCCCTTGCAGAGATCCGCCTCGCTCACTCGGTCGGTCAGCGGTTCGTTGTCCTCCTCTTTTGTCCGTATCACTCGGCGAACACGCCTGGGCTTGGGATCAATATGGGGCGAGGACTTCTCCGGAGATGAGGGCGTCACTGAGGGTCTTACCTCTCTCGGAGACTCCTCACGAGCTGCCGAGCGGGGCAAGTAGTCGGTCAGTCCGGTATGATCCTCAAGGTATCTGGGATCCAAGTCAAGGAGGAACCTGCTCGGTCTCTGGTAGTCCAGCTGACCATGAGTCATACGGCTCTGAGCGTAGGAGAGGATACACTTCTCCTTGGCTCGCGTGATAGCCACGTAAAGGAGACGACGCTCCTCCTCGATGTCTTTCTCCTCGCTATATCGGTCACTGGGGATCAGCTGATCCTCAAGCCCCACACAGTAGACCTCCTCATACTCCAGTCCCTTGGAGGCGTGCATCGTCATCAGAGTGACTTTGGGGGTGCCGTCCTCCTTCTGATCCGCATCGGTGTAGAGAGACATATCACGGACAAAGTCCTCTATGGTCACCGGATCGTCAGAGAGCTCGTAGTGAGCATCCTCATACTCCTGCACCGCTGAGACCAGTTCATTGAGGTTATCCAGCTTGGACAGCGACTCCACACTCTCGTCGCTATACATATTCGTCAGCTGTGTGGCGAGGATGAGATGGCTCATATACTCCGCCAAAGTCATCCCGGTGTTAGCCGCCTCACGTAGCTGATTGATCAGCTCCACAAAGTCGGAGATCCGCTTGATAGGTCCCGCCTTAAGAGCCTCTGCCATTAGGTCAGGGTCTGCAGCCACCTCCATCAGAGGCTTCTTCTGACTATTGGCCAGATCGGAGAGGGTGGAAAAGGTCATATCACCGATCCCCCTCTTAGGAGTATTGTAGACCCTTCGAAATGCCTCATCATCACTGGCATTGATCACCAAACGGAGGTATGCGAGAGCATCCTTGATCTCAGCCCGGTCGTAGAAGGAGAGCCCACCGTAGATCCTGTAAGGGATAGAATAATTGCGCAACTGCTCCTCAAATAGGCGGCTCTGAGCATTGGTACGGTAGAGTATGGCTACCTCCTCTGGGGTTCTCCCGCGCCGGAGAGAGGAGGAGATCATCTCCGCGACCCGCTCAGCCTCAGACTTACCACTAAAGGCATCGAAAAGGGTAAGCTTCTCCCCCTGGCCGGCTATCGCCTCCACAGTCTTGGGGATGCGGAAGTGATTTTTCTCGATCAGACTATTGGCGATGTCAACGATATTGGAGGTCGAGCGATAGTTTTTCCGGAGCTTATAGACCACAGCTCCGGGGAATGTATTACTGAAGCTGAGGATATTCTCAATCACAGCGCCACGGAAGGAGTAGATACTCTGTGCATCATCGCCTACAACGGTGAGGATCGTGTCAGGTCCCTTCAGTTGCTTAACGATCTCATTTTGCACCCAATTGGTATCCTGATACTCGTCAACAAGGATATATCGAAATCTCCTATGGAGCTCGTTCCTCACCTCCGGATACTGCCTCAGCAACCGGAGCATATTGATGAGAAGGTCATCGAAGTCCATCGCATTGGCCCTGAAGCAGCGGCTCAGATAGCCCTTGTAG
>CAMXXM010000121.1 GCA_947253195.1 uncultured Porphyromonas sp. | reverse complement strand
TACACCCATAAGGTTTCGTCGGCAGCGTCAGATGTGTATAAGAGACAGGACTCGTACACCTTTGCGCAGTACTGGAACGATGCCTCCTCCAACTCCGGTCAAGGCCCGGCCTTCAACGACGATATGCTCCGACTTATCAAGGGATACCAGGAGGGCACCCTCACCGGCGAGGAAGCCTGGGGCACAAGATGGAACGGATATGGCGCCAATGAGCCATGGGCCATGTACACAGGCAGCTGGTGCAATACCAACTGGTTTGCCGAAATGTACCGCACCAACGTTCCCTCTCAGGAGCACAATGTCTCCCTCACCGGAGGATCCAAGAGTGTCAATTACTACCTCAGCAGCTCTCTCCTCGACCAAAATGGACTGATCCGTCACGGGCGTGACACCTTCAAGAGATACAATCTCAATGGCAGGGTCAGCGTGGACGTTTATTCCTGGCTCAATCTCACCTACAGCACCAAGTGGTCCCGCAGCGACTACTCCCGCCCGTCCTATATGACCGGTCTCTTCTTCCACAACATTGCACGCCGCTGGCCGACCAACCCTGTCTACGATCCTCACGGACACCTTGTCCCCTACAATGAGATCATCCAGATGGAGACCGGAGGACTTCATAAGGAGACCAAGGATGCACTCTACCAGCAGCTGGTGGCTGAGATCAAGCCACTGGACGGCTGGATCATCCGACTTGAGGGTAACTACAATACCGAGACCGGGTTTACCCACTGGGATAAACTGCCCGTCTACTACTACGACATGGACAATCGCCCCACGCTATCGAAGTGGAATCAAGACTCTGATGACCGTGGCAAGAGTGCTGTGTCGGAGAGCGGGTGGAAGAGAGATTACTTCAATGGTCGATTCTACACGGAGTACAACTTTACCGTAGGCAAGTCGGAGATGAAGGTCCTCGGCGGTCTCGATATGGAGCTCAGCAAGAGACGTGATCTCGGGATCGATACTCAAAACCTGATCTCTCCTGATGTCCCCACAATAAATACCTCCAGCTACGACAAGCCGGGGGTCTGGGGCGGATACAATCACTGGGCCACCATGGGATTCTTCGGGCGCGTCAATTATGCTTACGACTCCCGATACCTGGCAGAGATCTCAGTCCGTCGGGACGGCTCCTCCCGCTTCATCGGAGACAAGACCTGGGCAACCTTCCCCTCCTTCTCACTCGGATGGAACATCGCCAACGAGGCTTTCTTTGCTGAGGCACAGAAGTATGTGGGGCAGCTGAAGCTTCGTGGGTCTTGGGGTGCGCTTGGCAACACCAATACGAAAGCCCTTTACCCATGGTTCCAAAGTATGCCCACCGGGGTGGCCAACTCGGCATGGCTTGTCCAGGGCAACCGCATGAATACCTCCAACGCTCCCGGTCTGGTCTCCGGTGCTCTCACTTGGGAGCGGATCCAGAACTGGAATGTCGGTCTCGACTTTGCCGTACTTGACAACCGTCTGCAGGGTAGCTTTGACTACTTCGTACGTGACACCAAGGATATGGTTGCCCCGGCACCGGAGCAACCCTCCATCCTCGGAGCCCAGATGCCTAAAATCAACAACGCTGACATGAGGTCTCAGGGATGGGAGCTGGAGCTTCGCTGGAGGGACCACTTCAAGGATGGCAACTATGGTCTCCGCTTTGTCCTCTCGGACGACAAGCAGACGATTACGAGGTTCAATAATCCGACTAAGTCGCTCAACACCTGGTATGCCGGTCGCGTCAATGGCGACATCTGGGGCTACGAGGTGAAGGGACTGGCTCAGACGCAGGAGGAGATGGACAAGCATCTTGCTGACAATCGTCCGAGCTGGGGTAGCAACTGGGGTGCCGGCGATGTGATGTACATCAATAAGGTAGACCCCGTGGATGAGAATGGCAAGATCATCGCGTCTCAGAAGGGGCTGATCAACGATGGGAAAAACACCGCTGATGACCATGGGGATCTGTCCATCATCGGTAACAGCATGCCCCACTTCCGCTTCGGAATCAACGCTGACGTTGCATGGAAGGGAGTTGACTTCCGCATCTTCCTGCAGGGTGTCGGTAAGAGAGATTGGTGGGACGGCTCCGTCTACTCCACCGGAGCCAATGAGGGTATGTGGCATAGTGTTGCCTTCACTGAGCATCTCGACTACTGGCGTCCTGAGGGTAGCTCGCTTGGAGCCAACCCCGGTGGCTATTACCCGAGACCCCTATTTGGCGATGGGAAGAAGAATTTCAAGCCCAATACACGCTACCTCCAGGATGCTTCCTATATGCGCATCAAGAATATCCAGCTCGGCTACACCCTGCCGGAGAGCATCAGCGCCAAGCTTAGTATGTCTCGCGCCAGAGTCTACGTCTCGGCAGACAACCTCGTCACCTTTACCAAGATGACCAAGATCTACGACCCGGAGGGACTCGGTGGTGATTGGGGTCCCGGCAAGCTCTATCCTCTCATGAGGACCATCTCCGTCGGACTCAACCTCAACTTCTAATCAAGAATGAATCCTATGAATCACTATATAAAGATAGCATCAGCCGTTGCGCTGGTATGCCTCGTCGCGACCTCCTGCGACTTCCTTGACCGGAAGCCACTTGACCAGGTCGGGTCTGATACATTCTACCAGACTGCCGAGCAGGTGGGGACCTTCCCCATCAATTACTACCCCGCCGTCTTCGCCTCTCATGGGAGATGGAATATGGGTATTGGCAGCTTTGATAATGGCACGGACAATCAGGCCGGGGTCAGTGGAAGCAATGTCTTCGTCAAGGACAGATGGCAGGTCCCCTCGACCGGTGGCATCGACTTCGAGAACATCCGTAACTGCAATTGGTTTTGCGTCCAGGTGGAGAAGCACCTGAAAGACGGTGTCTACACCGGTGAGGAGGATCTCGCCAAGAGTTACCTCGCAGAGACCTATGTGATCCGTGCACTGCTCTATTACGACAAGTTGGTGGCCTTCGGGGATTACCCGATCCTCACGGACTATATTGACGACACGGCTGATCTCGTCGGTCTCTCTAAGAGACAACCTCGTAACGAAGTGGCGCGCTTTATCTTAAAGGAGATAGACAAGGCAATCCCGATGCTAAAGGATCAGACTCCGGGCAACCAGCGGATCTCAAAGCCCGTGGCACAGCTGCTGAAGGCACGCATCGCCCTCTATGAGGGGACGTTTGAGCGCTACCACCGCGGTACCGGACGCGTGCCGGGTGATGCCAAGTGGCCGGGTAAGGATAAGGAGTGGAATAAGGGCAAGACCTTTGACCAGGAAGCAGAGGTTAAGTTTTTCCTTACTGAGGCCATGAACGCCGCCAAGGCGGCAGCGGATAGCCACTTCTCCCTGACGGAGAGCAGCCACCAGATCGATCCTGACGCCGGTCAGACCTCGGAGTGGAATCCCTACTTCGAGATGTTTGGAAGCAACAACCTCTCTAAGGTATCCGAGGTGATGCTCTGGCGTGAGTACAGTAAGAAGTACGACATCACTCACGACGTGAGCCAGATGATAGCCACAGGTGCCGGTATGGGGTGGACACGCGGTCTCGTGGAGAGCTTCCTCATGAAGAACGGACTGCCCATCTACAGCCCCCTATCCGGCTATCATGGCGATGAGACGGTCGATAAGGCCAGGACGGATCGCGATGAGCGACTCCAGCTCTTCGTCGCCGGCGAGACCACGCCCATCAGGCTTGGCACGGGTGATATGGGCACCATAATGAGTCCCAGTAAGAGTGGGAAGGCTCCCTTTATGCTTGAGGTGGCGCAAAATCGTGACGTGACCGGATATCACCCGCGGAAGTTCTTCAGCTACAGCCCGGACGCTCTCCAGGGCGGTCAGACCGGTGCCGTCACTCTGCGGCTCAGCGAGGCGTACCTCATCTATATGGAGGCCTCTTATGAGCTCACCCACAGGATCGACGACACGGCAAAGGCCTACTGGACGGCACTCCGCGCCCGTGCCGGCATCACTGCACCAATCAGTGTTACGATCGATGCCACAGACATGGCTTACGAGGCAAATGTCAATCGTGACTCCTACGACTGGGGTGCCTTCTCCGCCGGAAAGCCGGTCGATGCCACCCTCTACAGCATCCGCCGTGAGCGCCGTAGCGAGTTTGCCGGTGAGGGTCACCGCTGGGATGATCTCGTGCGCTGGTCTGCCATGGATCAGGTGACAAACTATCAGATCGAGGGGGTCAACTTCTGGACCGAGATGTGGGACTGGGACATCTACTGGAACGTAGACAAGAAGACCAAACAGCGCACCACCTCCAAGGTACTTGCCGACGGAAGCGACAAGGCCAACATCTCCTCCAAGGAGCTGAGCAAGTATCACCGCCCCTACCAGGTGATCAAGGCGAATAACCCCTTCTATGAGGGATACACCTTCTATCCCGTCTACTACCTCTCGCCCTTCTCTGTGAGGGAGATGGAGCTCTGCTCTCCCACGGGAGACCCTGCCCAGAGCAACCTCTATCAGAACCCGGGGTGGCCGATTACCAGCACCTATCCTACATATAGCAAGTAAGTAAGCGAGTAGGAACCACTCTGCATTCATTGAGAGACGGTACATCCAAGTGGGTGTATCGTCTCTCTGCTTCTTTCACCCACAAGGAAGATCATTTAGTCACTCCCTGACAGAGGAGGGCGACTGGTGATCGAGGCAGAGGCTGAGTTGTCTTTTGAGGCATTCCCCATATACCGGTGTTAGGTCATCACTGCTTTCCTGCAAGAAGTTACTATTGGTCGTAGACGCTACGCTAAGCACAAGTTAAACATCCACTCGGTCTGTCTGCAGATTTGACTCACCATTATATAGCCACACCTTTAACTATTGTTCTACACAGAGCATCATTAAACCTCGGTATGAGCCCGCTGAGCTCCCTTGACTTGTCCCACTGCTGACGTGATGAGAGAGTAATCAACAGATAGTGCCGGAGGTGACAAAAGTTCCCATAGGCTCTAACTACTTCCTCATCTGAGACCTTTGCACGGTAAAAGTGCCATATTTCCTTGTAGATCAGATGTATAATCATTATATTTACACCATAAACGGAATCCTCATGGCACGAAACATCAAGTCAGACGGCAAAGCACCAAGCATGGCGGAGATCCTTCTGGATCCCCGCAGTCGCAAAGCTCAGAATCAGTTTCTCAATCAGGTAGACAAGATGATTGACTGGCGTCCCATACGTACGCTGATCAATAAGAAGTACACTAAGAAGCACACAGATGC
>CAMXXM010000120.1 GCA_947253195.1 uncultured Porphyromonas sp. | reverse complement strand
TACACCCATAAGGTTTCGTCGGCAGCGTCAGATGTGTATAAGAGACAGTAATTGCACACAGCCTCTTTGCTAAATATAAAGGATTGATCTACGGATCAGCTATCAGAGGGCACTCTTGACAGCCTCTACCCAGCGGTCGATACGCTCGTCGGTGAGGTCATCCTGGTTGTCCTCGTCGAGGCAGCAGCCTACCAGCTTGCCACCCTCCTCGGCACGGCTGGCCTCGTACTCGTAGCCATCCTTGCTGATCGCACCTACGAAGGTGCAGCCGCTGTTGCTGAGCTCTTCCTTGAGGATACCCACAGCATCGCAGAATGTATCTCCGTAGCCCTCGCTGTCGCCGCATCCGAAGAGGGCAACCTTCTTGCCGGAGAGATCCTGGTCAGCGATGTCCCCGATGAGGTCGGACCAGTCATCCTGCAGCTCGCCGTCATCCCAGGTGCTGCTTCCGAAGATCAGCAGGTCGTAGTTGGCTACGTCCTCTGCATCGAAGTCAGAAGCGTCGCGAACGTCATCAGCAGCGACACCAAACTTCTCGGCGATGCGGTCAGCGATGTCTTTGGTGGTTCCGGTAGAGGAACCGTAAACAATGATAGTTTTCATATAAGGTGATTATAACTAGTAGTAATACACTCGGACAAATATAGAAAGTAGTTTTGACATAGCCAATCCTCTGACCCGAATATTTAGCCCTATCTACAATCTGGCTCTTATTCTGAGAAGTCAAGTAGGACGACCTGATAAGGCTCTATGGTTAGGTCAAATGCTTTCTTAAGGGGTAGGCTGATTTCCTCCTCCGTGCGTACGTAGCTGTAGTAGCGTGATAAGTCAGCCGTAGTGGTCTGGGGCTCAGGCGTGAAGCGCACCATGGTGACTCTCTTGACACTTTGCCGCTTCCCTGTGACCTTTACCCTGTAGGTAAGTGGGTGGCGGGTGAGATTGACCCCGCGGAGGTAGTAGTGCTTTCGCTCCTTGTCAGAGGTAAGGGAGAGGCAGATGTCATCGTGGTCGCTTACCTCGTGTACCACATCGCCTCTGGTTCGCTGGAATTGCGACACAAAGTCGTACAGTAAGGTCGGGTGATAGTGCGCCCCTCGTACCAGTATGAGAGGATGATCAGATGGATCGGTTGAGAGCAGCGGTGCGATACCGACTCCTTCAAGCAGAGGGGTGTGCCTCTCCGAGTCTATCAGGAAAGCTGCTCGCTGTGCAAGGGGTGGTAGAAAGACGGCAAGCGACTCCGGATCAGCGAATGAGGCCTCGCCGATCATCATCTGTTGCCGCTTGGTCTGTAGCGTCCTATTCGCCTCCGGAATGAGATTGATCAAGTGTGGGTCCTTGATCGCCGTGAGTGCCAAGTCAAACGCGTAGTCGCTATAGTGGGTGGTGGAGTCAACGAGTGGTCCGGCTGAGACCAAGTTATCCTGGCCGATGCCGGTCGCAAAGAGCTTGAAGCGCCGCTTGTACTCCTCTGAAGTGAGCCCATAGCCGATCTGAACTAAGAGCTTAGGATTCATCGCCAACCGCGAGAGATACTTTGTCCTCTCACCTATCTCGGCGACATCCTCGTATCGCGGTGTGGCTGATGGATCAGTGATCCCGGCATTGGCAATGACCATAGGACGGGCATTAAGCAGCTCTGAGACCTTGATGAGCTTAGAGATCCCGAAGTCCCCGGTGTACTCAGTTCCTCCCAAGGTCCAGATCGAGAGCGTATCCTGATGACCATAGTGGGGGGTGGGGTAGCTCCCTGGGTAATAGCCATTCGCAGTCCTGCCACCGGGAAATCTCACGAAGTCGGGATCAAGCCCTCTTAGAAGTTTCATAAGCGCATTTGGCAGCGGGACCTCCGGATCGGACTGTGGCTCTTTCCTCGTGAGCCATAGTTCATCGAGGGACACATAGCCCCTCGGCTGGGTGTAGCCCATCCCCTCATCCGTGCGCCGGATGGGTCGAGACTCTATCATCAAGTAGGCGGAGTCCGTCGCAGTGGTGATCTTCAGCTCCACATCCTGGCGGCTCCAGTAGACATCACCCCGTATGGAGGCCTCGGTGGAGACTTTCTTGGGGGACAGTGTGTCCCTCACTAAGGAGACCCTTGCCTCCGCCAAGTCACTGCTGACAAAGCAGCTAAGACTATACCGCTCACCCTCCTTTACCTCCAGCGGGAAGAGTGTGCTCATGATCCTGCACGGGACAGAGTCGGTGTCCTTGGGGCGAAAGGTCAGGTAGTGAGAGGACTCCTTGTAGTAGGTCCTTCCCTCGCTGAGGGTTATCTCCCCGCTTTGACCTCCCCAGCCGTAAAGAGAAGTGGGGGTGGGGTAGAAGGTCTCGTACCCATTGGGGGTGGTGAGTGTCGAGGTGGATGTATTGTAGCTGCAGTGCAGAAGAGGTGGAGCCAACTCAAATCCTGCATTCGGGATGAGGTTGGGGGTAAGGAGGTCTTTTCCACCGAACCCGACGTCCAGAGTGATCCCTATACTAAGAGGTTCCTCCGAGATTACCGGCAGGTCTGTGTCTATCACTATCTCACCGAGAGGAGGGCGGTGTGACTGACAGCCTCCTCCTGTGGCGATGAGTACCGCACCTGAGAGGAGAGAAGAGAAGAGTGCCTTACCCCTTGATCTGATCATGGACCTAAAGCGATCCCACGAGAGCCACGAGAGGCAGGTCGACCGCCAGGGTGATAAGGATCACCATCAGGATGCTGCTGTATGCCTGCTTCGTCTCGCTCCCTCTGACACGCTGATAGACCATTGTCAGGGCAGCCACGACCGGTCCCACCATCAGGAGCAGGCAGAGAGCCATGTGTGCCCTGACTGCCCCACGCATAGCAGCGACAGCAATAGCCCCATCGGATCCGCTGAGGGTAGAGATGAGGGCGCTGACCTGATCACTCGACCCCACGAGGACAAAGACCAGTACCCCGAGCAGCACCAGCCCCAGGATGTTGATCACATATGCGAATGTGGTGATCCGCCCGGGCTTACACCGCAGCAGTGAGCGGAAGGCCTCACCGGCAATGAGACAGACGAAAGGGGCTACTATAAGGGATGGCGCAGGATCGCTTGTGCCGGAGGCGAGGTTGTAGACGAGGGCTGAGACGATCGTCAGTAGAGCGAGACCCTCGGCAGAAAGGTGCTCCAGGCTGTACCTCATTCCCGAGGACTTCTTCTCCTCCATCAGAGCCACCACGCCCCAGGGTATCAGTGTCAGGAGACATCCCCATAGGCCACGGCCGAACCATCGTCCTGACTCAGATGCTAGCCAGTGGCACTCACCCGGAATGGTTGCGGCAAGGGCTACGATCAATACACCGAGGACAACTGATGCAATCGGTATCCACAGCCGACCTCTCACCCCGGACCGGCTCCCGAGGAGACCCCATAGGAGCATGGCAAGTGACGGGATGACTACTCCTCCGGCCCCTACCGACAGACAGGTGAGAGCCAGCAGTACACCACATACCAGTATGGAGCCTACCGGATACTTCCTCCCACTAGCCATCATGTCGTGGCATACCATCAGGGCAAGAGTTCCAAAGAGAGCCCCTGGCAGAGCCGGTCCTCCAGTGATGATGAAGTAGTGAAAAAAGGGAGTGGCAATGAGGAAGAAGAGCGTCACGCGAGCAATGGGTCGGCTGCGGTCTCTGCAGACAAAGATGAAGAAAAAGACCCCGAGCAACATCGCTGCCAGTAGGGTCGGTATCCGAAGTGCTGCTGTTGATATCTGCTCGTCACTATTATCTAACACCCGGTGCATCAGGAGTACCGAGCTCTCGTATATCGGTGAAGTAGTTCGTGCGAGGAGATCGGCAGTCGTGAGCTCCCCCTCGCGGTCCAAGCGACACAATTGCTCGACCTGCCCGGCTACTATCTCCTCCCCTGGTGTCGTACTTCCCAGCCCGTAGAGGCTGAAGAGTCCCAGTAGGACCATCACCAAGAGGTACAGCAGTAGGTCTCGCCTCCCATGGAGGAGTGCTACCACACGTGATCGTCTTCGTCTCATAGCATTACGGCTTAGTATGTATATGGATCTTGCACTCTACCGCCACCGGACGACCGATGGCACCATCCCCATCCGACCTGAGAGCCGATCTCGTCGAGCTGACCAGCTTGTCCCCCGGCACGGTGAGGCTGTAGTAGAGTACCTGTCTCATCCGGGATATTTGACCCGGTGTAAAGCGGTCGTTGTAGGAGACCTCGTAGTCCATGAGGTTGTAGGAGATTTGATTAAATCTCCCATCGCAGAGGTCTCTCGTCAGGAGGGTGGAGAGGACGGACTGCAGTGTGGAGCCTTGGCTTGACTCAAGAGCAGCGATTTGCTCACTCATCACCCTATTGTAAGCGATCCGATTGTAGGAGGGCGTGTCCTCGACATAGTCGCTGTCGATGCACTCCTCAGTGAGCTGCAGGGCACTCGTCTCTCCCTCAGCCTTTTTCTCCGCAAAGACATGTCCCAGTCCGAGGTAGTGCCCCAGCTCGTGGGCAAGCGTAACAGCTACCGGTGTGAGATTCTCATGGATCTTGCTGATCGACTGAGTCTCCTTGACTCGGTTCTCAAACTGCTGGTAGTTCAGCACAATGCAGTGGTTATAGTTGTCAAATCCCTTTATCACTCTGTCAAAGGTGCCGAGTCCCTCCATCTTATGCTTCGTGACGAGATAGGGCATATGGGAGATCCCTAGGGTGATCTGCCCCACATCCTTACCGGGCTTGAAGGGGAAGACATAGACGTTGATGTAATTGTTGATCGGGAAGCTCATTGAATGGTAGACGCCGCCCTTCTTATCCTGCATCACAGCAGTCGGGTCGAGAGCCCGCTCCGTCATGTCGTGTGAGGTGATGCCTGATGGGGACAGTCGCTTGCCATCCGGATCTTTTGTGGCTAAGACAAAGCGGATCCTAGAGTTCGTCAGACCGATCCTATTGTATCCCTTCCCCATCATTACTCTCTTGGGGTTTGGCGGATTGCCGGAGTAGAGCTGGTTGACCTGCTCGACCAGTCGCTGGAGGGACTCCCCGTTTACCTTAGTGTAGTCGTTGTTAGGATCGTTGTCGTTATTCTGAGCATCTTTCTTGGCAATATCCTCGGGGTTGGTGATGACGTGGAAGATCAGCGGGATCTCGTACATCACGCTGTCGATGGCAAAGCTCTGATCGCGACCCAGTTGATGGACCGTGATGCTCACTCTGTCTTTCTCCCCCTCCTCGTCCTCGGCTATGACAAAGGCTATCTC
>CAMXXM010000119.1 GCA_947253195.1 uncultured Porphyromonas sp. | reverse complement strand
AAGGGCTCCGGCGGGCGCTTTGCTGTCAATTACAGCGGCTCCGTCACCTACAATCAGCGGCCCAACTACGGACAGATGGCGCTGATGAACTCCAAAGAGCGTATCGAGGTCTCCAAGGAGATCGAGGAGCGCGGTCTTCCCTTCCTCTTCCGCGTCTCCCGCGTAGGGTACGAGGGACTGCTGATGGACCTCTACGACAGGAAGCTGACAGAGAACCAGTTCCTCCAAGGTGTGAAGACACTGGAGGAGAATAACACCGACTGGTTTGACCTACTCTTCCGCGACACCGCCTCTCAGCGGCACAACCTCAGTCTCAGCGGCGGCAACGACAAGGCGACCTACTACGCCTCCGGAAGCGTTGCCCTCCAGCCCGACCTCGTGAAGGGGAAAGGGGTGAACAACTACAATGGGATGCTGAAGATCAACTTCCGTCCCTCCAAGCAGGTGACCGCTCAGGTGCAATTTCGCGTCAATGGTAGCGATAAGAACTACACCTACATGAGCGTCTCGCCCTACGCCTATGCTCTCCGCACCTCCCGAGCCATCGCCGCCTACGACGACGCCGGGGAGCGACTCTTCTACAACAACTCTATGGGCTACATGGAGGAGCTTCGCTTCAACATGATGCACGAGATGGAGCACACCGGCAATACGGTGAAGGGGAATGGCTACAATGCCATCGCCTTCCTTGAGTACCGCCCCATCCTCGACCTGAAGCTCAATACCACCTTCGGTCTCAATATGAGCAATACGCAGAGCGAGTCGTGGTTTGACGAGCAGTCTTACGAGGCGGCAAAGATGCGCCGGCTCAATTACGGCAGTCCTCTGCCCGACACCGAGAAGTTCCGCAAGGAGATGTGCACGCTGCCCTATGGCGGTGTGATGAGCACCAATAACATGCGCAACCTCAGCTGGCAGTGGCGTGCGCAGCTGATCTACAACCTCCGCCGCGGACCGCACGTCCTCTCGATCAACACCGGTCCCGAGCTCCGCTCCGTACACTACACCGGTATCTCCTCCAAGGAGTACGGCTACCTGCCGGAGCGCGGTCAGACCTTCATGTACATCGACCCGACAGTCTGGCTCGCCTACAAGAAGATGGCAGAGTACTCAAGAGACCGGATGACCAACACCCTCTCCAACTTCGTCTCCCTCTTTGCCAACCTCACCTACACCTACGACCGGCGCTACATCGCCACCTTCAACGTCCGCGCTGAGGGGTCCAATAAGTTTGGACAAGACCCCAAGGCTCGCTTCCTCCCGATCTGGTCGCTCTCCGCACGCTGGAACGCCCACGAGGAGGACTTCCTGAAGGACGTCAACTGGCTCAATCTCCTTAGCTTCAAGGGCTCCTACGGTATTCAGGGTAATGTCTCCGACGACCAGACACCGAGCCTGATCATGCGCTTCGGAGAGTACGAGAGCCTAAGTGAGCAATTCCAGAGTCACATCTCCAAGCTCCCCAATCCCAACCTCCGCTGGGAGAAGAATACGTCGTGGAATGCCGGCTTCGAGACCGCCCTCTTCGACAACCGACTGACCCTATCCGTCGACTACTACCAGCGTATCGGCACCGACCAGCTGATCAATAAGGTGGTCTCTCATACCCTCGGACGTACCAATATCCAGCTCAATGCCGGTACGCTCGTCAATAAGGGACTCGACTTCATGGCCACGGTGACCCCGATCCGCACGAAGGACTGGACCTGGACCCTCAATGTCAATGGCTCCCACAACGAGAATATCGTCACCGATGGCGGTATCAACACCGACTACACCTACCTCCAGCTCCTCAATGGTAGCGTGATCCGGAATGGCGAGTCGGTCAACACCTTCTACTCCTACCGCTTCAAGGGGCTGACTGAGAAGGGTCTGCCTGACTTCTACGGCATCGAGCCACCCAAGGACGGCGAGACGAGGGAGGACTTCTTTGCCCGCGCCTTCGTCAACTCCGGCTCCCGCATCCCGATCGCACAGGGAGGTATGGGGACCTCGCTGAGGTGGAAGGACCTGACGCTTAACCTCTTCTTCAGCTACAGCGTCGGCAATAAGGTCCGTCTGAATGACCTCTACAACGACGGTGGTCAGACCACACCGAAGCCCCAGGAAAACCTCTCCTCCGAGCTGGTGGATCGCTGGCGCCGGCCGGGCGATGAGACGAAGACGAATATCCCCGCCATCTCCTCCAACAAACTGGACGACGTCAAGTCCGGAACAAGCGCAATGGGAGAAGAGAGCCCATATAAGTACGAGTTTGCCCGCAATCGCTGGCAGATGTATAATAAGAGCGACCTCCGTGTCGTCAGCGGCTCACACATCCGTCTCCGCTCCGCATCGCTCGTCTACCGATTCCGTCCCGAGCTGCTGGAGAAGACCGGCTTCCTCCGCTCCGCCAATGTGAGACTGGAGGGCTACAATCTCCTCCTCTTCGCCTCCAAGGACCTCCATGGGCAGGATCCGTCTCAGGTCACCCTTGGATCTCGTACGACCCCTCCGTTGCCCTCCTTCGCCGTGACGGTCAACCTGGGATTCTAATCGCTCACTACAGAACGGACACTTCATATTATGAAACGATATACTTCACTCGTAGCGACCACAGCACTGCTGGCGACCCTCATCCTCTCCGGATGCAAAGGGTTCCTGGACGAGTACTCGCAGGACACCATTGTCCCGACGACTGCCAAGGACTACTCTGAGATCCTCTACGGGGATGCCTACTTCAAGGAAGACGTCCTCCCCTACAGGTACCTTGACCTACTAACCGACGACGTTATGGCGTACGCCAATACGAAGTCCGTGCAGGGAGAGGATCAGCGACGCACCGCTTTCGGATACTTCACGTGGCAGGATCAGCCTGAGCTCTCCCCTACCAAGGTGCTCAATTCCGACTACACCTGGCTGACCCTTTACCAGCACATACTCACCAGTAACATCATCATCAATCAGATCGGAGAGATCAAGGGTACCCCGGAGGAGGTTGCCCGTCTCGAGGGAGAGGCACATGCCGTGCGACTCTTTGCCTACTTCATGCTGACCAACATCTATGGCGAGCCGTACGACCCTGCCACCGCCTCCACGGCTATGGGTGTCCCGCTCAATTATCACCACAATGCCGAGGACGTGAGCTTCCCCCGCGCCACCGTGGCTGAGGACTACGCCGAGATGGTCAAGGACATCAAGGGGGCGATGACTGCCTTCGCGAAGGCTGACAATGAAGGAACCATCTACAGATGGAACGCCGCTGCCACAGCTGTCCTTGCCTCCCGCGTCTATCTCCACATGCAGGACTGGGACAATGTCATCAAGTATGCCGACAAGGCACTCTCGCTCAATGGTGCGCTCCATGATCTCAATAAGCTACCCGCACCGGGCAGCGGCAAGGCGAAGATTTTCCTTGGGAAGGAGAATAGAGAGATCAACTTCTCCTACGGCTTCGGATGGATCCCGGAGCTCAGGACGATGCACCCCTTCTACTACAATGCCTCCACCGACCTCCTCTCGATCTACAGTGAGGGCGACCTGAGGTATTACGAGAAGAAGGGATACTTCATCAATGCCAATAAGGTCAACGTCGGCAGTTTCTGGTTCCCCAAGTACGAGTACGTGATGGACATCGTCAAGAGCGGTACTAAGGAGGACACCCACACCTACGGCTTTGCCATCCGCTCTGCTGAGGCGTACCTCAATCGCGCCGAGGCCTACGCTATGAAGGGCGACCTCTCCCGCGCCATGAAGGATCTGAATAGCCTCCGCCGTGCCCGCATCACACCCGAGCACGCTACGCTGGCGACTCCTGCCACGCAGGACGAGGTGATTCGTCTCATCCGCGAGGAGCGCCGCAGGGAGTTCTGCTTCGAGCAGCTCCGCTGGTTTGATCTCCGTCGTCAGGGGATGCCGGAGCTGCACCACACCTACGTTACCGGGAATGGCAAGGAGATCGGCACCGAGGAGTACACCCTCCCTGCCAAGTCTCCTAAGTATGTCCTCCCCGTCCCTCAGGTCGTTCGGGAGTCCGATGCCGTCCTCGGCGGAGGTAAGACGACCAAGTAATCCTCACCCTATAGAGTACTGCATGCGATATGACACACCATACATCATCGACACTACTGACACTTGTCGGACTACTCCTCCTCGCCACGGGGTGCCACAAGGAGGCACCTGTGGTATCGGAGCTCGGTAAGCCGAGATACGAGATCAAGGACGGAAGTGACTACGTCACTCACACCATCTATGACATCTACAAGCGGACGGGAGTAAAGGTCGTCTACGACTTTGATCCAAGCAATGTCCGCTGGAACCTCGGCGCACAGCTCAGCCCATACGATCCCCGATACACGAAGATCGATCCCTCCGTGCCGGAGGATATGAAGGTGGTGGAGAACAACCTGCGCCTCCTCGCTGACGACTTCCTCTCCTACTACAAGGACGACTTTGCGCAGACCTACTTCCCCGTCTACATCTTCCTGACCGACAGCATTGCAAAAGGCAGAGCCAATAAGCTCATCACCAACTCCAAGCGAGATCACATTGCGATCAACATGTATCGGGAGGGTGAGGTGATACGGACCAAGCCCGCCATCAATACCTGGGAGGCGTACCGGTCGGAGGCAGTCTCTCAGCTCCACAAGACACTCTGGGAATTCATCTTCACCCACAGGATCAGCTGGCCGACTACATTCAGCAACTACTCTGCCGATGCCTACGACCAGATCCTGGGACTGAGGAAAAACCTCCCGGGCACCACGGATGAGGACATTGAAAATCGGGATAAGATCCTTAAGTCCCACGGCTTCTGGGACTACAATCGGAACTTCGTCTATGCGGATGAGAAGTACAAGGCACACAAGGATCCCTCACTCGACATTGCCGACTACATCTACCGTATGACGACGATGTCGGAGGCGGAGATCCAGAAGGCGATGGGCGACTACACGATCATGCACGAGAAGTACAATGCCCTCCGCTCCTTCATCAAGGAAAAGACCGGCATGGACCTCCAGACCATCGGCAACGCCGCCGCCAAGAAGCGCCAGTCCACCGGCAATTAATCACTCAGACATCACCACATAACACATGAGACACTACTACAGACTCCTCCTCACCCTACTGCTGCTACTACCGACCGGTGTCACCCGGCTTCAGGCCCAGGACTTCGGCGACCTGATCGGAGCAGTCATGGACAAAGAGGACGAGCCCAAGGACGACAAGGCGAAGGAGGACAAGGACGATAAGGGGAAGAAGTACTCCGACGTCATCAAGAATCCCTCCAAGACCGTGCGAGGATTTAT
>CAMXXM010000118.1 GCA_947253195.1 uncultured Porphyromonas sp. | reverse complement strand
TTTCCTATTCTTCAGAATGAGTTGAGTGGCTTCTGTACAACTCAAATGCGTCACCCCTCGGGCACGAGTCGGCTCCTTGCTTGACTGCAAAGGAATTAGTAAATTTGCGGTCTGAATAGAGCAGGAAGCCATGGATAGGAGGAAGGATGCCTATATGATCGACTTTAAGGAGCCTCTCAGAGGCCCCGAGTCGCTCACATACCACTTTGCCGACGACTTCTTCTCCGAGCAGGGAGACGAAGAGATCCTTGGCGGCGACGTGGATCTGGATCTGGAGATCCGGCCCACATCGAGCCATTCGTACCGGCTACTCTTCCACTACGAGGGGGCGGTCACCGTACCATGCGACCGCTGCCTGGCGCCCTTGGAGGTGGAGGTGGACACGGACGACGAGATTACCGTCGAGCTAGGTGAGGCACTGGATGAGGAGAATGACGAAGCCCTCATCCTAGACGCTGCAGACCCCCGATATGACTTCAGCTTTATCTTCTACGAGCTCATCAAGGTGAGCCTCCCGATCATCCACTCGCATGAGGACATCGCGGAGTGCGACCCCTCAGTGGTCAGCTTCCTTATGGAGGGTGATGCACCTGAGGAGACACCCGAGGATCCCCGATGGGAGAGTCTCCGCAAGAAGATCTCCGAAGAGGACGATACCGAGCCTCGTAAGTAAGGCAAGACAGAAAAGTAACACTCATATAATAGAAGTACATCATCATGGCACATCCTAAGAGACGTCAGTCCCACACCAGGACCAGAAAGCGTAGGACCCACGACGTAGCCAAGACCCCCGCGCTGACACGCTGTCCCAACTGCGGCTCCTGGCACGTCTATCACACCGTCTGCAACACCTGCGGCTACTACCGCGGTCAGATCGCTGTAGAGGTGGAGGAGTAAGACCCGATCATCTTACAAGACCTCGTCCCTGCTTGATCGTATGATTTAGTGGGGACGAGGTCTTTTGTCATAGCATCTTTATTGCTTCTGGGGGATGCAAGACATTTGCATAAGGTTCTCCTCTCAGACAACAGTAATCCCCACCGTCTCCTCAGACGATGGGGATTACCTGTCTTGTTATCTATAAGAGAGATTAGTACTCCTCTTGATGCTGGAGGCGGACCATGCGGGCGAAGTCACCGTCACGGCGTACCAACTCGTCAGGAGATCCCTCCTCGGCTACACGACCATCCTTAAGGAGCACGACGTGATCGGCATTGCGAATCGTACGCATACGATGAGCAATGACAAGGACGGTCTTATCCCGCACCAGCTCCGAGATACCTAACTGGATCTTCGTTTCATTCTCTGCATCGAGGCTCGCCGTTGCCTCGTCAAGAAGGATAATGGGGGCGTCCTTAAGGAGTGCCCGTGCGATGGAGAGCCGTTGCCGCTCCCCGCCGGAGAGAGTTTCGCCATTCTCCCCTATGATCGTGTCGTACCCCTCCGGCATCCGGTGGATGAAGTCCTCGCACTGAGCCAGCCGTGCGACACGCTTCACCTCCTCATCGGTGGCGTCCGGCTTCCCTATGCGGATATTGTCTGCTATGGAGGAGTGGAAAAGAACTACGTCCTGAAAGACGATTGCAAAGTCCCGCAGCAGAGTCTCGGGGTCTATCCCGGCAATGTCCTTACCTCCGATGAGGACCTCGCCTCCATCCACGTCCCAGAAGCGGGCAGCCAGCTTGGCACACGTGCTCTTTCCCCCGCCCGATGGTCCTACGAGTGCCGTCACTTCACCTTCCCGAGCGGTGAAGGAGACATCCTCGAGCACCTGCTTCCCTTCCTCGTAGGAGAAGGAGACATGGTGGAATTCTATGTCGTGATTGGGAAAGTCACACACCTCACTACCCCCCTGCATCGGCATCGACTCGATCTCACGCATACGGTTCAGCCGCACGTTGAGGAAGGAGAGTATCGCGAGATTGTTGCAGACCTCCTGCACAGGATTGTAGACCATTGCCGAAGCGAGGAGGAAGGCCATGTAGACGAAGGGCGACACCGTCCCGGTCGTCAGGAGCCAAGCCCCTACAAGGAGGACGGTAGGCATACCGAGCTTCAAGAGGACGGCGGCAGAATTGACAGCTGCAGAGGAGCCCAGCTCCACGTCGACTAGTTCCCGCTCGTAGTCCTTCAGTTCCTCATCCAGCCGGGCCCTGTACTCCTCCTCTCCGGAGTAGGACTTGATCTCCTGCATGCACTCTAGTCCCTCCTGTATCGTCTCGGTGACACGGCGCTTCACGGTGTAGTGATCCTTAAACCCATGCGAGAGACGGTGTCTGCTGAGGAGAAGAACCGCCACGGCAACAGGTACGACCCAGAATAGTGCCAAGCTCAGACGCCAATCGTAGCAAAACATACCGATGGCCACGATCAACACGCTCAGGAAGGAGGCGAAGAGCTGCGGGACAGCGTGGGAGAAGGTCTGCTCCAGCTGCGTGCAGTCCTCCATAACAGTCGATGTGAGATCAGAGAGATTTCGCTCCGCAAAAAATGCGAGTGGCAGCCGGCGCAGCTTCTCCGCCAGCGTGATCCGTCGCCGTGCACTCTCTCCAAAGACAGTGGTGTAAGTACTATCGTACTGGAAACGATTGATGACGTACATCACGATCATCAGCCCCAGCGCAAGGAGGATGTAAAAGGTGAGGCTGTGCGGCTCTCCTCCTCTCGCCGGATCTAGATACTCGGTGAGGAAGTAGAATAGGTAGCAGATCGGGATCATAAGCCCTATATTCTGCAGGGTGGAGAAAAAGATTCCCCGCTTGAGATCACGGGTTCCCTTCTCGGAGAGGACAAAGCGCTCTTGTAGGTATTTTGTAATCATAATTTTCATTCTGTTCTTTGTAGGAAAGGTAATAACGTCACGGAAGGCCTTTGCAGAGACCATCACAACTTCCAGACGACAGCCCTCTGGTACTCGTCCCACATCAAGCGGTAGGTGCCATTTCGCTCCATAAGTTCATCGTGTGTCCCCTCCTCTACGATCGCCCCCTCCTTCATCACTACAATGCTGTCGGCGTGGTGTACCGTCGTGAGGCGGTGAGCGATCATCAGCACCGTCTTGCCTCTCGTGAGCCGGGTGAGAGCCTGGCGGATCAGATACTCGTTCTCCGGGTCGGCAAAGGCTGTCGCCTCATCAAGCACTACGATCGGTGCATCCTTAAGAATGGCTCGCGCAAGCACGATGCGTTGCATCTCGCCACCGGAGAGATAAGTTCCTTCGGCCCCGATGAGCGTATTGAGTCCCTCAGGAAGGCGGTCGAGGATCTCTCGGCTCTGAGAGAGGTCGATAGCCCGGTTGATCTCCTCGAGTGTCGCGTCAGGCGAACCGTACCTGACGTTTTCGAGAATGGTGGTCTTGAAGAGGCGAGTATTCTGGAAGACAAAGGAGATGCTTTTCATCAGTTTCTCCGGCGACATTTTCCTCACGTCTACACCACCGACTAACACCCGTCCTCCGGTCGTGTCCCAGAAACGCGGTATCAGCCGTGCAAGGGTGGTCTTACCACTTCCAGATGGTCCCACGAGGGCAATTGTTTTCCCCTCTGGGACGTTGAGGGTTACGTGGCTGACAGCGTCCTCCTTTGCGCCCTCATAGCGGAAGGAGACATCCTCCAAAGACACGCTGTAACCCTTAGGCTCCAGAGTTGTCTCTACGGTAGGAAGGGGAGCCGTCTCCGTCAGTCCCTCCAAGCGGCGGATCGCCTCTCCGCAGAGGAAGAAGTCCTGCGACAAATATGCGCAGCGCATAATACTGAGAGCGATGACCGGTGTGATCAAGACGTAGAGAAACATATCCGAGATCACCACTACAGGATCTCCTCCGTGACCAATGAGGATGATTGACACCGGGACGAGGACGAAAGCAAAGGCACTCGTCAACACCGTGTAGAGGGACATCGGGCGGCGACAGATGCGCGAATACTTCGTCACGAGATCCCTGTAGTCGATGATGCTAGCGTAGAAGCGCTTGAAGGAGAAGACCGTCTGCTGGAAGACCTTGACTACCGGGATCCCCCGGACATACTCAACTGCCTCGGCGCTCATACGCTCCTGGGCATCGAGGTACTGCCTCTGAAATTTTCCACTCTCAGCATTCATCATGTATCCCATCAGACCATAGGATAGAAGTATCGGGACAAGAGCAGCAAGTCCCAGCTGCCAGTCCACCACGAAGAGGAGTACAAGGATCCCCAATGGGGCGACAACGCTGCTCGCGACATCCGGCAGGAGGTGTGCCACAAGCGTGTGCGTCATGCTCGAGTCCTCATCGATGATCTTCCGCATCCGCCCGGTATCCTGACGGTCAAAGAATCCAGGTGGCGTAAGCAAAAGGCGATCCATGGCAAATCGACGCATATTCGTCTCCACCCTAAACGCAGCTAGGTGAGAGAGCATTAGAGCGCCGAAGTAGAGCAGCACTGTAGCAACAGAGACGACAAATGCCCACAGGGCATACGATCTGATGGGTGTCTCCGCAATGTCTCCACCTGCCGTAAGAAGGGTGCGCACTACCAGCCATACGAGGACGAAAGGCACCAGCGATAGCAATCCGTTGAGCGCCGAGAGGACGATGGAGAGCGGAAGGAGGAGCTTGCGCTTACCCATGTACTCTCCCAGTTTCTTAAATGTATTCATAACTACTTATATGTGTTGATTGGTTTCAAATGGCTTCAACAGCTCCGTCCACCCCGCCATACCGTAGCGGGAGTATTGATTGAGAGCAAGGTCGATCTCCTCATCCGTGTACTCGTCGTGCACCACCAGTTCGGCAAAGATGCTCGCCCAAGATGAGCAGAGGATATGGATAAGGAAGGGCGAGATATTGACCTCCAGATGAGGGTAACGCTCCTTCATCAGGCGTAAATACTCATTCCCTATCTCCGTCTGAGTGGCAATAATCTGATCCATGTAGTGCTCCAGCGACGACCCCTCGCAGTGGAAAAGCAGAAGGCGAAGCTCCGGGCGGTAAGCCTTGATAAGCTCCTTCATCCTCTGCTGATAGTCGATGGAGAGCTCCGGCATCCGGAATACCCTCAGATCTAGGAAATCCTTGTCGTTGTGCGCCGATAGATACCTATCCAGCTCCCCGAGCAACGGGGTAAGGACAGCACGGAATAGGGCATCCTTATCAGTAAAGTACCTGTAGATCGTGCCCACCGCCACGCCAGACCGCTTCGCTATGGTGCGAATGGAAGTCTCTCGCACGCCGTGCTCGATGAATTCCTCGCGTGCGACCGTCACAATGAGCCGACGGACCTCTTCCTTCAGATACTGCATCTCAGTGGGTGTCTCAGAAGTGAATGTTGCTCGTCTTTGTTCACAAAAAAAGCGCAC
>CAMXXM010000117.1 GCA_947253195.1 uncultured Porphyromonas sp. | reverse complement strand
AATCAAGCCATGACATGAGGTCACATAGCGACTGCTTACCATACGAGACGAAATGATCGATACGACATTTCGTCTCGTGCTGTCTCGGGGGATACGCGAAAAGAGGTACCTTTGCCCTTAGTCACGATAAAGGAAATAACAGTATGAATATAGCAATCGTCGGCGCCAGTGGTGCCGTGGGACAGGAGCTGATCAAGCTGGTCGAGGAGCGGGACTTCCCGTGCGACAGGATGCGCCTCTTCGGCTCGGAGCGCAGTGCGGGGCGGTCCTACACCGTCAAGGGGCGGGAGGTGACCGTGGAGCTGCTCGAGGAGGGGGATGCCTTCCGCGACATCGATATCGCCTTCGTCAGCGCCGGGGCAGGCACGTCCAAGGCCTTTGCCTCCACCATCACCAAGTATGGCACCCTGATGATCGACAACTCAAGCGCCTTCCGCATGGACGAGGATGTGCCGCTCGTGGTGCCGGAGGTGAATGCCTCTGCCGCCCTCTCGGCTCCCCGGCGGATCATCGCCAACCCCAATTGCACCACCATCCAGATGGTGGTTCCCCTGCAGGCACTCGAGCGCAAGACGCACATTCGCCGTGTCCACGTCGCCACCTACCAGTGCGCCAGCGGTGCCGGTGCGAGCGGGATCGCAGAGCTGGAGCAGCAGACACACGACTATGCCGAGGGGAAGCCGCTGGAGGTGAAGAAATTCTCCCACCAGCTGCTCTTTAATCTCATCCCTCATATCGATGTCTTCCGGGAGAATGGCTACACGAAGGAGGAGATGAAGATGTACAACGAGACCCGCAAGATCATAGGGACCGACATACGCGTCAGCGCCACCTGCGTCCGCGTGCCGGCTCTCCGCGCCCACTCCGAGGCGGTCTGGTGTGAGCTGGAGCACCCGATGACGACCGAGGAGGCTCAGGAGGCCTTCCGCACAGGCGAGGGCTGCATACTGATGGACGACCCGGCACAGCAGGTCTACCCGATGCCGCTCGACCTCTCCGGGAGGGACGAGGTCTTCGTCGGCCGTGTCCGTCAGGACCTCACGGACCCCTGTGGCCTATCCTTCTGGTGCGTGGCAGACCAGATCCGCAAGGGCGCGGCTCTCAATGCCATCCAGATCGGCGAGTATATCATCCGTAATAAGTAATATATGACACTACTGAAGAAACTCCTGCCGGCACTTGCGTCGGCACTACTCCTCATCACCCTCACCGCGACAGCACAGACCACGGCTGAGATCCACTACGACTTTGGGCGACACATCTACAACGACCTCTCGGGAGAGAAGCCGATCCTGATCAAGCTCGGTCACCTCTCCTACGACAAGTGGGGACGCAACTATGGCTACATCCGGCTCAATCCCGCCTCCGAGCGGCTCTACGACCTGGACGCTCGCCTACAGAGGGACATCAAGTTTGTGGACGCTCCCCTCGCCCTTCGCCTCGAGTACCACGGCGCCATGCGCTACATGGCCGACCGCACCCACGCCATCTCCTCCGGTATCTCCTACCGCTTCCACAACGAGTATGTTGACCTCACCGTGGCTCCGAGTTACCGGTATGACTTTGGCTACGAGAAGCCGCACAACTTCCAGCTCTGGGGCGATGCCGCCTGGACCAGCTGGAATCGCGTCTGGACCATCCGCGGCTTCGCCGTCCTCCGGACCAATTTCGGTGCCGATGAGGCTCGCCGTCGGGTGATCTTCCGCACCGAGCCGCAGGTGTGGTGCAATGTAAACCAATTTGTCGGCGTGCCGGATGAGCTCAATCTCTCTATCGGTACCGAGCTGCGGATGGAGTACAATACCTTCCTCCCGGAGGCCTTCCATGTCCGTCCCACCGTTGCTGCCAAGTGGACCTTCTGATCCCCTGAGGATAAATGCATAAAAAAAGGAGCGAGACGGTCATCAGACCATCTCGCTCCTTTTTTCTCCCTCCTACATTGCGAGAAAAAAATGGCAACTGTGTGGAAATAGAGGTATCTTTACATTACAACGAGCTGTCCGGAGGAGCCTTTAGCGTAAGTTCTTGCGGAGTATGCTTACCCATCCAACACTATCTTACGATGAAGAGACTTACCCTATCCCTGCTTGCGCTCCTCTGCCTGCCACTGATCGGTCAGGCGCAGATCCTCCACCCCATTGCCGGCTATGAGTACGGCACCACACCGGCTCCCGATGGCTCTGAGTGGGAGTCACCCGAGCGGCTGGGGCTCAATCGCGAGCAGCCGGCGGCCTACTTCTTCTCCTACAAGAGCGTTGATGCCGCTCGCCGGTACCTCCCGGAGACGCCGGGCACCTACTACGAGTCGCTCGATGGCATGTGGCGCTTCCACTGGGTCGGCAACCCCGGTGAGCGACCGAGAGACTTCTACCGACCCGGCTACGACGTCTCCCACTGGGATGAGATCACGGTGCCCTCCTGCTGGAATGTGGCGGGGATCCGGCCCGACGGCTCCCTGAAGTACGGCACGCCGATCTACTGCAATCAGCCCTACATCTTTAAGCACACGGTCACGCCCGGCGACTGGCGGGGCGGGGTGATGCGTACGCCCCCGACCGACTGGACCACCTATAAGGATCGCAACGAGGTGGGCTCGTACCGGCGGGACTTCACGGTCCCGGCAGACTGGGGCGACCGACGGGTGGAGCTCCACTTCGACGGGGTCAATTCGTTCTTTTACCTCTGGATCAATGGCACGTATGTCGGTTTCAGTAAGGACTCCCGCTCCACCGCCACCTTTGACATCACCGACTACCTCCGCAAGGGGGTAAATACGGTGGCGGTAGAGGTGTACCGCTCAAGTGACGGCTCCTTCCTCGAGGCGCAGGATATGTGGCGCCTGCCGGGGATCTACCGGTCGGTCTACCTGACGAGTAGCCCCTCCGTCGCCGTGCGGGACATCGCCGTGACGCCCGATCTCGATGCGAGCTATCGGGACGGGACGCTCCATATCCGGACGGAGCTGCGAAACCGCTCTGCAAGCACGGCAAAGGGCTGGCGCATCCGCTACTCACTCTATCGTAACGAGCTCTACAGCCAGAAGAATAGCCATACCGGCATCGTCGTGACGACCGACCTCCCCGGCACACCACGGGGCGAGGCGTCCGTCACCGAGACGACCCTCTCCCTCCGCAATGCCGAACTCTGGTCGGCGGAGCGACCGCACCTCTACACGCTGGTGGGCGAGCTCCTTGACCCGCGCGGGAGAGTGGCTCAGACCCTCTCGGTGATCACGGGATTTAGGAAAATTGAGATCCGCGATACGCCCGCTGAGGAGGATGAATTTGGTCTCGCTGGGCGCTACTTTTACCTCAATGGGAAGCCCATCAAGCTCAAGGGGGTCAATCGCCAGGAGATCAGCCCCGAGACCGGCAATACGATCACGCGAGAGCAGATGATCGACGAGATAATGCTGATGAAGCGGGGGAATATCAATCACGTCCGCCTCTCGCACTACCCCAATACTCCGATCTTCTACTACCTCTGCAACCTCTTTGGGCTCTACCTCGAGGATGAGGCCAATTGCGAGAGCCACGCCTACTACTACGGCGAAGCATCGCTGTCGCACGTGCCGGAATTTACCAACGCAACGGTCCAGCGGACGATGAATATGGTGGCTGCGCATGTCAATGAGCCCTCGATCCTGATCTGGTCGCTCGGCAATGAGGCGGGGCCGGGGAAGTGCTTCGTCGCCGCTTACGATGCGATCAAGGCCTTTGACCAATCTCGCCCGGTGCAGTACGAGCGGAATAACGACATCGTCGACATAGGCTCCAATCAGTACCCCTCCATCGCCTGGATGCGAGAGGCGGTACAGGGGAAGTATAATCTGAAGTACCCCTTCCACGTCAGCGAGTATGCCCACAGTATGGGCAATGCGGTGGGCAACCTCGTCGACTACTGGGAGGCGATCGAGAGCACCAACTTCTTCATAGGCGGTGCAATATGGGACTGGGTGGATCAGGCACTCTGGACGACCGATCCTGAGACCGGCGACCGCTATCTCGCCTATGGAGGGGACTTTGGCGACAAGCCCAATAGCGGGATGTTTTGCATGAATGGGATCCTGCTGCCGACCCACGAGCCGAAGCCCGCCTACTACGAGGTGCGGAAGGTCTACCAGGATGTGCAGATCAGTGACGAGGCACTGGCAGAGGAGGGGACGGTGAGGATCTTCAATAAGCGGTACTTCACCACTCTTGATGACCTCTACTTAGAGGCGGCACTGCTGGAGGACGGACGGGAGGTGCGCACGGAGCAGGTCGAGATGCCCTCCATCGCTCCGCGGGAGGCTGCGGTGGTGACTCTCCCCTTTAGCCGTAAGGACACCTCTCGAGACCACGAGTACTTCGTCACAGTTCGGCTGCGACAGAGATACGAGACACCCTGGGCTGAGGCGGGCTATGTGCAGATGGCAGAGCAGCTGGAGCTGAGCCCGGCGACCCCTTCGGCAAAGAGCTTTGACGGAGAGGTCAGGCTGACTCTCGGCGACGATAATACGATCTCCGGTGAGGGCTTCTCGGTTCGCTTCGATGACCGCGAGGGTACGATCGACCGCCTTGTCTACGGTGGTCGGGAGGTGATCTCCGCCGGCAATGGTCCGCGACTGGACCCTTTCCGCGCCCCGACGGATAACGACAACTGGGCCTCCACGGCATGGTTTGCCAACGGTCTCCACAACCTCCGCCACCGAGTGCTCTCACGTACCGTGCATCCCAATGCCGACGGCTCCATCTCACTCCTCTACCGAGTGGAGAGCCGGGCGCCCTACGGCACCGACTTCAGTGGCGGGGTGAGCGGGCGCTTTGAGCTCAAGGATCATCCTGAGAAGCCCTTTGGCCCTGAGGACTGCACCTTCTCCTCCACCTATATCTGGACCGTCAGTCCCGATGGGACGATCACCCTCAGCGCCTCTGTGGAGAGCAATAAGCCCTCTCTGGCGCTCGCCCGGGTAGGCTTCTCGATGCGCCTGCCGCGCGAGCTAGACCGCTACACCTACTACGGTCGCGGTCCGTGGAATAACTACGCCGACCGGGAGACCGGTGCCTTCCTCGGGGAGTACTCGAGCAGCGTGGCGGAGCAATTTGTCCCCTTCCCCAAGCCCCAGAGCATGGGCAATCGTGAGGGAGTGCGGTACGGTCGACTGACGGATGCCTCCGAGCAGTCCGGGCTGATGATCTGCGCTAATGGTGGGAGTATGAGCGTGCTGCCATACAGTCAGATGCAGCTGGCGATGGCGCCCCACCCCTACCGGCTCCCGCAGTCTGACGGGACGTATGTCCACATGGATCTCGCCGTCACCGGGCTGGGGGGAAACTCCTGCGGTCAGGGCGGTCCGCTGACAGAGGACCGCGTGATGGGC
>CAMXXM010000116.1 GCA_947253195.1 uncultured Porphyromonas sp. | reverse complement strand
GGCATCCTGAGCAGGGTGACGCTGACGAATATGAAGAATAAGCAGAAGCGCGTCTTCACCATCGTATCCGACACGGAGTCGGATAATAAGGAGGGCAAGATCGGCATCTCCACCCCGATCGCCAAGGGTCTCCTCGGGAAGAAGCCGGGGGACATCTGCGAGATCGAGGTGCCCGCCGGGGTGCTCACCTTCCGCATCGATGAGATCAATATCTAAGTCTACCCTACGCCATGACCATCTTTAGCAAAATCATCCGGGGAGAGATCCCCAGCCACAAGATCGCCGAGGATGAGCACAACTATGCCTTCCTCGACATCAACCCCCTTCGCCCGGGTCATACACTCGTGGTGCCGAAGCGTGAGGTGGACTATTTCTTTGACCTCACCGATGAGGAGCTGGCGAGCCTGATGAACTTCGCCAAGAGGATCTCCGCCGCCATCCGGGAGATGAGCGGCTGTCGCAAGGTGGCTGCCGTCGTCCTCGGACTGGAGGTCAATCACGCCCACCTGCACCTGATCCCGATCAATCGCGAGAGTGATGCCGACTTCCACGGTGAGCATGTCTCCATGACAGACGAGGAGCTGGAGGAGGTGGCACGGCGGATCCGCGAGAGACTCTGAGGGATGTTTGTCGCTAAGCAGAAGAGGCACGAGAACATTGCCGAGTACCTGCTCTACATGTGGCAGGTGGAGGATATCCTCCGGGCACTGCACTTCGACCCAGCGGAGATCCATCGCTACATAGAGCGAGGCTACAACTGCTCTGAGGAGCAGCGTCAGGAGGTGGAGGTGTGGTACCTCTCCCTCGCCCGGCAGATGCGGGAGGAGGGGATCCTCGAGCAGGGGCACCTGAGCTCCCTCACCGAGCTGATCGGCCGGCTCGAGGCGCTCTCCTCAGAGCTGCTGAAGGATAAGTCTGAGACCCTCTTCGCCACGCTCTACTACGCCGCACTCCCCGCCATCGTCCAGCTCCGCGACAAGGGCGCCGGAGGGAGTCATGGTGAGGTGGAGACCGCACTGATCGGTCTCTACGGCTACGTGCAGCTGCGGGAGCAGGGGCGCGAGGTGTCGGAGGAGACCCTCCGAGGGATGAGACAGCTGAGCACGTTCCTCGCCCTACTGGCTGACCGATTTCACACGAGCGAGGAGGAGTCATGAGTGAGCCTATGGGGAGCGAGCGCCCGCTCGTATGGATCACAGGTGCCTCCGGGCAGCTGGGCACGGCACTCCGTCATCTGCTCCCCGAGTCGGCTCACTACGACCGGGTGCTGACGACGAGGGCGGAAGTGGACCTGACCGCATATGGTCAGCTGTCCCGCTTCCTCCGCGAGAGGGAGCCGGATGTGGTGATCAACTGCGCCGCATACACCGCTGTGGACGGGGCGGAGACGCTCTCCGAGGACGAGCTCTTCGAGACCAATACCCTCTGCCTGATGCAGCTCCACGAGATGAGACCGCACCTCCCGATCGTGCAGATCAGCACGGACTACGTCTTTGGGGGCAATGCGGAGTCCACGATGCCTTATGTAGAGGAGGATGTGGCAGACCCCATCAATAGGTATGGGAAGTCGAAGGCTGACGCTGACCACTTCCTCATCGCCAACCATCCTGAGAGCTACATCCTCCGCACCGCCTGGCTCTACGGCCCGGCATCGTGGGGGCGGAGCTTTTACCGCTCCATCAGGGCAAGGGTGGAGGCGAGAGAGCCGATCCGCTGCGTCACCGATGAGGTAGGGTCTCCCACCTCGACGCTGACTCTCACCCGCGTGATCGGACGACTGCTGGACGGACTCACCGACTCCGAGGCTCCCGATCCCCTACCCTACGGGCTGTACCACGTGGCAGACTTGGGCGAAACCTCGCGGTACCACTTCGCGGCGACCATCGCCCGGCTCCTCACCGGCCGGGAGGACTACCCGATCAGCCCCATCACCCAGGCCGACCTCGCACTACCTGCCTCGAGACCGCACTACAGCGCCCTCTCCACCGAGAAGATCCAGAAGTATTACCCTGACCTGCTCCGTCCCTGGGAAGAGGCGCTTGAGGAGGTCATCGACCGCGACACACAGCGATAAATGAAAGACTTTACAGAAGAGATAGCCCGCCGACGCACCTTTGCCGTCATCGCTCACCCCGATGCCGGTAAGACCACCCTCACCGAGAAGCTCCTCCTCTTCGGAGGGGCGATCCACGTCGCCGGGGCGGTCAAGAGCAATAAGATCCGCCGCTCCGCCACCTCCGACTGGATGGAGATCGAGAAGCAGCGCGGCATCTCCGTCGCCACCTCGGTGATGGGCTTTGAGTACGAGGGCTTCAAGATCAACATCCTCGACACCCCGGGACACCAGGACTTCGCCGAGGACACCTTCCGCACCCTCACCGCCGTTGACTCGGTCATCATCGTGATCGATGGGGCGCGAGGCGTGGAGGCGCAGACGAAGAAGCTGATGCAGGTCTGCCGCCTGAGGCAGACCCCGGTGATCGTCTTCGTCAATAAGATGGACCGCGAGGCGCAAAGCCCCTTTGACCTCCTTGATGAGCTGGAGCAGGAGCTGCAGATCGCCGTCACACCGCTCTCCTGGCCGATCGACTGCGGGGACCGCTTCCGCGGCGTCTACAACATCGCCAAGGACGACCTCGAGGTCTTCAATCCTCAGGACAAGAGTCACGTCTCCAGCCGTGTCGAAGTGGACATCCACTCCCCCGAGCTGCTTAAGTATGCCACCGAGGAGCAGGCGGAGCACCTGCTGACCGACCTCGAGCTGATCGGAGGGGTCTACCCACCGATGGATGAGGAGAAATACCTCGCTGCCCGGCTGGCACCGGTATTCTTCGGCTCGGCGCTCAATAACTTCGGCATCAAGGAGATGCTCGACACCTTTGTCCGCATCGCCCCCTCACCCCGACCCACCAAGGCTGAGGAGCGGATCGTGAGACCTGAGGAGCCCAATTTCACCGGCTTTGTCTTTAAGATCCACGCAAATATGGATCCCAACCACCGCTCCAGCATCGCCTTTGTCAAGATCTGCTCCGGGGTCTTCCGGCGGAATACCAATTACCACCACGTCCGACTGGACCGAGACTTCCGCTTCAGCAGCCCCACCGCCTTCATGGCGCAGCGGAAGGAGATCGTCGAGGACGCCTACGCCGGAGACATCGTCGGACTGCCCGACACCGGCAACTTCCGCATCGGGGACTCCCTGACGTGCGGCGAGAAGCTCCACTTCCGCGGGCTGCCGAGCTTCTCCCCTGAGCTCTTCAAGTACATCGAGAATGCCGACCCGATGAAGACGAAGCAACTCCATAAGGGCATCGACCAACTCATGGGCGAGGGCGTGGCGCAGCTCTTCACCAGCACCTACAACGGTCGCACGATCATCGGCACAGTAGGGCAGCTACAGTTTGAGGTGATCGAGTACCGCCTCCTCCACGAGTATCAGGCGAAGTGTCGCTGGGAGCCGCTCAGCCTCTACAAGGCGTGCTGGATCGAGTGCGATGATCCGGCAGTGCTGGAGGACTTCAAGCGGCGCAAGGCGCCCTATATGGCGACCGACACCCAGGGACGGGATGTCTACCTCGCCGACTCCGCCTACATGCTCAGCATGTCGCAGCAGGAGTTCCCCAAGGTCACCTTCCACTTCTCCTCCGAGTACTAAAGAGAGCGCACCGCAGTATCTCCGACTGCGGTGCGCTTTTGTTACTTAATGAAATGCAGCGACCACTGCTATAAGAGGAGTGCAAGGAGCCCGAGAATGAGCATCAGGCTCGTCCAGACTATCTTATGCAGCCGATCAGCTCGCTCGTGGAGGAGGCAATAGCCGGCACAGAACACGAAAAACAACGCATCAAGGGGCTTGCTCATATACCAGTCTCTGAAGAAGAAAGTGGCAAGGATCCAGTAAACCCCATAGACTACAGCCAGCCCGAGGAAGAAATACCTGAAGCACTTAAACAGCCTATCAGTCGACAGCATTGCTAACCTACCCATTACATGTTACATACTCATGTGTCGCACGTGCAGCTCTTAAAGCCGATGTTGCACTAAAAATCTTGAAAGGGGATAAAAATGAAAGAGCACTAAGGGCAGCATTGATTGTGATTTTTGCAGCAGCACTAATCTGACACTGGCTCATATTTTTGACCGACTCACTCATTATCATACGATCTCCAGGGGAAGAACGCAAATCAGCAGACGAGCCAGATCCCTCAAGAGCCAAAACCACAGGCAGTCTAACTTCATCCAGTAGGAGAAAAATCGTTTCAACAACTCTCTGTTGATCCTTTGATAAAGCTTGATAAGACTCGCTTAACCTAAATAAGTTCTCAGCCCCATATAGTTCTTCACTATCCAAACTATACAAGTGGGGTTCTGTCATTAATAAAGCTTCTTCAAGTACCTCGCAGAGTTTGTTGTCATCGGCTAATGACTCAATGTCCTCATACGAACGAAGTAACGATGATCCAGTAAGCTCAAAACGCTCCAGGTTGTACCGCTCAATTTGAGGCAGTTCAGTGTAAACAGAGACCGATATCTTATCAATGTCTTCGAAAGTTGAGATTGCGCCCTGATTACTCTGCAGAGATGTCATCAGGTTGGAGACAAGAGAAGCATACGCCTCAGCATAGCACTCCATAGTAACGGGCTGCTCTTCCACCGGATTGTCACCGACCGTTGGCGCGGAAGAATTGCAAGAGCTAACGAGTAGAATACCGTTCAACAGAGCAGCACATCTTTTTGAGTTTTTTTCATTACGAATAATGATTTAGAGTTAGTGATATGACACGATCAACTCTCGTCTGAAATATCACGTGTCAGGTTAGGAATAACGATAGCATTACAACGCAAATCAAACCAAAATTTGCCACATATACAAATATCTCAACCATCGATTAAAAAGAGACTGGATTAAACCAGTCATTTAAAGAGGGACCAAGCACACACGAGGAAAGAATTCGGATAGCATTTAGTAGCGAAATCCTCAAAAGGAATTTGAGACTGTATCGCTGCTCCAGAAGGGCAACCAACCAATAGCATGTCGCAGCAGGAGTTCCCCAAGGTCACCTTCCACTTCTCCTCCGAGTACTAAAAAGAGCGCGCCGCAGCCTACCCGACTGCGGTGCGCTCTTTCTGAGCCGCATATGTCATTTATCAAAGTGGTGCGAGGCCAAGGGTGTCGCCATAGATGTTTAGAGATGAATGACTTCCCATGGGAGTGACTCACTCACTGGGAGAAAATTCGCCGTGTCAACAACAAGTAGTGAGATAGAAGCGCCATTGAAGAGTACGGTTATCTTGTCATTGAAGGAGACCTTTGAAAAACAGGGAGGGGAAAAAGAGACGCTCTTTCTTGGATGATTTCTCCAAGAAAGAGCGTC
>CAMXXM010000115.1 GCA_947253195.1 uncultured Porphyromonas sp. | reverse complement strand
GAAGTCCGTCACCGCCGTGCAGTTATCAAAGAGTCCTGCAGGTATTGCCGTCAGAGATGAACACCCAAGAAAGAGATATCTAGCTTCTCCTCGAACAGCCCCCAGGGAGCGGACGGCGGTGAGATTGTTTCTGTCAAAAGCTGAGTCTATCGGATCTCCTGTCCTGTCTATCACGCCGTCGATGGTGACGACGCGGTTGGCGGTGGAGGTGGCGGCGTAGGTGTGTTTGACCTGCTTCGCTTGCGCCTCCTCGGCAGTGACGGTGCTCTTTGTCCCGTCGCCCCAGTCGACGATGGAGCCCTCGGTGAGATTCTTCAGGAAGGTCCCCGTGGTCTCCGGCTTCAGTTCGATGACGGTGAGGGGATTCGGCTCCTGCTTGACCTTCACGTCGATGATCTTGCCGGTCTCGTCCTGCGTGAGACGCAGGATCGTTTCTCTCTTCTCTCTCATGGTTTTACTCATTGGGCTTGGTGGTTACACTGAGCGTGCCTGTGCCCTCGCCGGAGACGGTGAGCCAGGCGGGGAGGGAGGGCTTGTCCTGCACCGTCCAGCCGACGGTCTTCCCCTTGGAGGTGGAGGTGATCGCGGAGGTCTTCGTGCCCCCCTCGTGCTCAAAAGCAAGCGCAGTAGGACTGGCGGTGAAGACGCCGTCATCCGCCTTGCCGGCAATGGTGACGGTGATCGTGACCTTCTTCCCGCTGCCCTCCTGCGTGAGGGTGACGGTGGCGGTGGTGGCGTCGTAGGACGTGGCGGGCGATGTCGTGATGGTGAGGATGTCGTCGATGGTGAGGAGTCTGGGCTGCGGTGCTTTACTCTGTGTCGCCTTGACGAGAGATGCGCCTGCTCCGGACACAGCTATCGTGAATGGAACGGGAGTGACGCCTCCTCCATCCATGGTCTTACGTGAGGTCACCTCTATAGTCTTTGTCTCTCCGGTTGCGCTTGCGCTCAGCGTAGACGTGTTGGTGCCGAAAGTGTAGACCGGGACAAAGGGCTTGGCTGCCTCGGTGACGGTGATGGCGGCGGTCTTGCCGGTCGCCGTCTGCTTCAGGTGGATCGTAAATTCTCTCTTGGTACTCATAGCTTATATTGGTTGGTTGGTGATAGGGTTACTCATTGACTACACTTGCTCCGCCAGCCGACACCTCGTATCGGTAGCCGAGACGATTATATACCACGTGAGTTATCGTGCCGTCTCCCTCGTCATCGTCATACTCATAAGGATCTGGGAAACGTCTGCTCTTGACGTCGGCAACGTCACAGAGCACGGCTGGGCTACTCTCTGTAGTAGCATTGGTGATGCTGACAGGGGGACACTCCTCTTGCTGGGTGATCTCATCCTCGAAGGTCTTATGGTCGTGTCCGCTGACAAGATCTTGGCTGTGTAGCTTATAGTCTGCATAGACGGTGGCTCGTGCGCTGACGCTCCCGCCAAGGTCGTCGAGGGCGTGTGGGTCCTTGACGTAGGCGTAGATCTTGCCGTTGCGCTCAGTCCAGTAGACGGACTTGTCGACAGGCTTCGGGGGCTCAGGGGTCGGCGGGGTGACCGCCTTTCCTCCCTGCGTTATGCGGACGCTTGCGGTGCGCCCGCTCAGTGCCTGCAGGATCTGCAGGGTGTACTCTCTTTTCTCACTCATGGTCTTCTGTATGCTTTAGGGTTATTGTGTCGTAGCCGTCGGGGTGGCTGGTGATCTTGGCAGAGAGCCAGCGGGGGAGCGCCCCGAGGTCGCGGATGGCGAAGTCTACCTTCTCGTCCCGCTCGCCCTGCACGTGGCGAAGGCTGCGGACAAGGAGGCGAGCCTCCTGCCCCTCCCCCAGCTCGACCTCCGTCGGGCTGACGGTGAAGGTGTAGGTCGGCTCCGGACGCTTCTTCGTGGAGCCAAGCCCAAGGAGCCGCTTGATGAGCTCGATGAGCCAAAGGATGAATTCTTCCAGTACGTTCATAGTCTCTTTACTTTACTTTACTTTACTTTCCCGGCTTAGAGCCGTCGGTGGTGATATATACGTGTCCCTCGTCCGTGGAGACGGTCGCCCAGGAGGGGAAGGAGGCGGGGTCGTCCGTGATCGTCCACGGCTGTCCCTCGGCATCCTCCACGATGGAGGTGACGACAGAGGTGTAGACCTTCTTCCCCTCCGTCACCTCGTGTCGGTCGGGCGTGACGAAGAAGTCCGTCCGCTTCGGCTTCGGTGCCGGAGGCGGCGTGATGCCTCCCTCGATAGCGTTGGCGATGCGCTCCAGCTGGTCTCCGATGCGCTTCAGCTTCTCTTGCAGACCGGCACAGCAGGTGTTCTCTGCCTTGAGCATCTGCTCAAGGATGTCTGCGATCCTCGTCCCCGATCCCTCCACCGCACGGGCGAGGAGATCCCACGCCATGCCGTCGTGGATGACGTGGACGTTGTGCTCCTTGTCCACCACATAGATGGCGGTGTGCGCGCGGCAGTCGTCGTCAAGGAGGTAGACCCCCTCGGGGTAGCAGTGGTAGGTGGGGTCAAAGGTGGTCACCTTGTGGATGCGCCCCATGCGCTCCTTCGGTGTCCACATCTTGAGGTACTCCTCGAGCCACTCAGTCTTATTGATTTCAGCCATAGTATTTCGTTAGTATATTTCTATTCCATAGACGGCGGGCTGTCGGGTGACAAATCTCCCCGCCTTGGTGTCCCATACAAAGGTGTCCCCGTCTCGGAAACGGGCACTCTTGAGCGCCAGCAGCTGCTCGGGGGCGAAGTTGCTTATCAGCCGCCAGCCCCGCTCCCGGTCGTCCCAGTAGGCGAAGGTCTCCTTGTCCGTGACGAAGGCAAACCAGCCCCACTCGCCCCCCTCGGGATAGCGGTCGTAGAGCTCCGCCACCGCACGCACGGGGGGCTTGAGGTAGGAGAGGACGGCGAAGCTCCTGAGGTACTCCTCCTCCACATAGAGCGGGGTGTGCTCCATATACTCCGCCCGGCTCCGTGCCGAGAGGGTCTCCTCCTCGGTCGCTCTGCAGGGGCAGGACGGCTCGCGCCACTGCCTCTCTCTCAGGTGCCGATCTCGGTAGCTCCGATAGTGGCTCTCCTCGGGGTCCTCGCACCGGTGCGGCATCAGGTAGGGTCGGTGATCCTTCCCCTCCTGCAGCTTGCAGTACATATAGGGAGAGATCTCGCCCGTGAGGATCGTCCGAGGGTCGTCGGGGCAGAAGTCGCTCGGGTCGGCGTGCCGCTCCCGGCAACTGCACCTGCAGGCGCACTTGTGCTCCTCCTCCTTCGGCTCGGGAGGTGTGGCGGGGCAGGTGCCGGAGGGGATGGAGCTCTTGCCCGTGCCACAGGTGGAGCAACTGTTGTCCCACACCTTCGCTTTCTGCTCCTCGGGCTTGTAGGGGTCGCCGTACTTCGGCTCCTCCTTCTTCCCCCCTCGTAGTATGTTTATTAGTCCCATAGGGTATTACTGTTGTATCAGGGTGAGTACTTTCTCCTCCAGCCGCTTCGCCTGCTCTGCCTGCTCCATGGAGAGGCAGACGCGCGAGGCGGTGAGGTAGGTGAGCGGGATGACGCACTCGTGCGTCACGGGGATCTCCTCCGGCATCGTGAGGAGGTCGGGGATGTAGCTCGCCTCCGTCACATCGTGCCGCTCCACGTGTCGCCCCGGCGTGACGCTGTAGTAGCGTAGGACGTACCCCTTGCGGGTCGTCCAGCCATTGAGCTCAGGCGGGCGGTCGCCCTCACGAGGCGGGTAGGTATAGAGATCGTCCGTCTCCAGCACCACGACAGGTCGCCACGGCGTGCCTCTCGTGTAGGGGTTGCTCTGCAGTGCCGCCACGTGGTCGTCCGCCTCGAGGCAGACGTGCGCCGGCACCCGCCACTCTCGTAGGCGGAAGCGGTAGAGCCTGAGGAAGTCCTCCGGGAGGATCACATACCCCGTCCCGTCGTCCATAGACCTGAGCTGTCCCGTCTCCACCCTTACCCGCGCCTCGGCGATGCCGCTCGCCTCATCGTACGACGTGTCGGTGACGTGCCACTGACTGTCGGGGAGCGTAGGCAGGTCGAAGCCCCCGTACTCGTCCGTCCGGACAACCACGTCCCACCCCTTCACGAGAGGGATCGGGACGGGCTCAAACCACCGCGCCGCCCACGACGTCGCCGCCGTGCGCCACGCCCCGGGGAAGAGTTCCTCCACGTAGCGCGGTGTCAGGGACGGGTCATAGGCGTAGTCGCGCTCAATGTCATTGAGCACCGCCATCACTCTCCGGATGAAGTCGTCTCGCCCGATCATCGCCTTACCTTATTTATGCCAGTCCGGGGAAGCGTACGCCGTACTCGCCCGCCACACGCTTCGTCTCCTCGGCGTTGGGCATACGGGAGTAGGGGATGCCGAAGTCTGCCGAGAGGATCTTCTTCGCCTCCGCCACCGTGGTGACGTCGGGGTACTCCCTCGGCTCGTCCGCCTCCTCTGCCTCTGCCTCCGCCACCGTGGTGACGTCGGGGTACTCTCTCGGCTCGTCCGCCTTCTCTGCCTTCGCCTCCGATACCGTGGTGACGTCGGGGTACTCCTTCGGCTCGTCCGCCTCCTCTGCCTCTGCCTTCCCCTCACCGAAGGGTACGGTGTCGCCGTAGCAGGTGATCAAGCCCCTCTTGTAGAGGTCGCTCGTCTCGATAGCCATAGCCACCTCCTCGTCCTGCGTGTCGTAGGTGGCAGCGGCATTGTCCCAGCCGCTCTTGCGGAAGGTGATGAATTTTCGTGTCCCATTGACCGACACGGGGACGGTATTTTCATTGCCACCGCCCTTGATGCTGTATTGTCTGTAAGCCATTTCTCTAAGAAAAATAAAGGCGGGAGACTGAGAGGCACGCGCCCCCGAGCCTCCCGCCGTGAATTCAGTTATCCGTAGTCACTCCCTACGTCAGGGCGTGGGCGTGGTGGTCACTTGGTGGATGGATCGTTGATCTGCTTCAGGTGGGTCTTGTCGTAGAGACCGCTGCCATTGGGGAACTCCTCGTACATATAGCCACAGCGGCCATTGAGCCTTGGAGCGGTGGTCTCGTAGACATCCTTCTCGCTCTCCAGCTTGATGCGGCAGTGAGCGTTCGCATTCTTCAGCACGTAGCAGAAGGTGTCGATGAAGACCTGCGAGCGGCTGTCGCTCTCGCCGTTCTTCAGATTGTCAAGGGCAATGCTACGCCACGGGTGGCAGTACTTGTAGAGGTACTCCTCGTCGATCACCAGTCCGTAGCCCGCCATATCGAGGTCGTCAAACGCCGGCTCATTCAGGAGAAGGAGGGTGTACTGACCATAGATGATGGAGGAGAAGTCCAGCCCGAGAGCCTGCTTCTGCTTGCCGGGGAAGATCACCTGATTGTACTCGATCTTGTGGATCGCCTCCATAAGGTCGCTTCCGAGGAGAGCGATCTTGGTGTTGGAGGAGTTGTTGCCG
>CAMXXM010000114.1 GCA_947253195.1 uncultured Porphyromonas sp. | reverse complement strand
GCGTCGCTCCGAGTAGCATAAAGAAGACAGCGACCAGCTCTATGTAGGTGGAGTGGAAGAAGCCGATTGACTCGGAGTGGGTGCTGAAGCCTCCCGTCGATACACACGAGAAGGTGTGGCAGACCGCATCGTACCAGCTCATAGGACCGATACCGAAGAGCAGGATGCAGAGGATCGTGAAGCTGACGTAGATGATGATCAGCCACTTCGCCATGGTTCCAATATGGGGGTCAAACTTCTCGTGCGTCACCCCGGTCGCTTCGCTATTGAAGATCGTCGTCGCCCGCTGACCCGACATTGGGATGAGTGCGACGAGGAAGGCGATGATGCCCAGTCCACCGAGCCACTGTGTCGATGCGCGCCAAAAGAGGATGCTCCGAGGTATGTCCTCCACCCGAGTGATGACTGTACCTCCTGTGGTGGTAAAGCCGGACATGGCCTCAAAGAATGCCGCCGGTGCCGAGGTGATGTAGCCGCCCAGCAGGTAGGGGAGCATGCCGATGAGGGAGATTAAGAACCAGCTGATCGTTACCGTCATGACTCCCTCGCGAGAGCCTATATTGGTATTTCCCTGATCCTTGCCGAGAAGGATCAGCAGGGCTCCCACAGCCGCATCGACACCGGCAGTGATGGCAAGCGGTCTTGTCCCGGTATCATACGAGTAATAGAGCGAGATGAAGAGGGCGATGACGAGGAATGGGAAGAGCACCATACAGAGCTCGCCCATCGTCCTGAGGACAAAGCGGAAGTTGAGGAGTCGCTTTGTCGGCTGGTAGTCGTCTACGAAAAAGTCTTCCCTTAGCATGGCTCAGCTCGGTACTTTACTTAAATAGATCATCCAGCTCAGCATCGCTGGCGTTGATATTGAAGACGAGGACGGTATCTCCCGGCTTCAGGATCGTATGTCCCTCCACGAGGTAGACCTCACCATCCCTGAGGAAGCCTCCGAGAGTGATGCTGCGGGGGATATTTAGGTTCTTGATGGGTGCTTTGGTGATGCTGCTGCCCTCCGTGATGACGATCTCCAGCACGTCTCCATGACCTATCGCCATCGTCTTCGCATCCGATATATCTATCCGGTGGAGGTGACGGATGATCTTGCTGGCAGCGATGATCTTCTTATTCACGATGTTACCGATGCCGAGCTGGCTGGCGATGTCGAGGTAGTCGACATTCTCGATCTCTGCTACGGTGCGGGGGATGCCGAGGTGCTTGGCGTTCATCGTTGCGATCATATTGATCTCGGAGCTGCCGGTGAGCGCGAGGAATGCCTGTGTATTTCGGATCCCTTCCGAGATCAGGAGGTCGGAGTCGGCTGCATCACCATGAATGACCAGGGTGTTGTCGTTGGTCAGCTCGGAGATCTCTCGGCACTTATCCAGGTCCCGCTCGATGATCTTCACGCTCATGTCATGCGGAAGTAGCTCTGACGTGCGGAGCGCAATGTGGCTCCCCCCCATGATGATCACCTTACGGACATCCACCTTAGGCTGACCGCAATACTCGCGCGCGGTGTCCAGATTCTGAGTATTGCAGGCGACGTAAACGATGTCATTGGCCTCCAGAGTGTCATTTCCTCTCGGGACAAAGCTCTCCCGACCGCGGACTATCGAGATGATGTGGAAGTGCTTCTCGTCAAGATCCGACAGCTCCATGAGCCGCTTCCCCAGCATCGGGGAGTGCTTCGTGATGCGAGAGGCGCAGAGGTGGAGCCGCCCGCCAAAGAGTCGCCAGTACTGGCGAGTCCAAGGTAGGCGGAGGCCATTGTAGATCTCCTGGGCTGCCAGTGCCTCCGGGTAGACCATTTCATCGACACCGAGACCATTGATGTAGGGAAGGTACTCGGGGAGAAAGTAGTCGTAGTTGCTGACTCGGGCGAGGGTCTTCTTGACCCCCATCCGGTGAGCGATCATACAGGCGAGGATATTGGCGCTCTCGGAGGGTGTTACAGCGACGAAGAGATCCGCCCCCTCCACGCCGGCATGCTTGAGCTGACGGATGGAGGTGGGGTTGCCCACGATGGGCATGATCTCGAGCGAATTGTCGTAGGCAAAGTCCACCTTATCCGGATCCTCGTCCATCAGGATCACATCGTGATGCTCCTGCTGGCTGATCAGCTTGGCCAGGTGGGTACCGGTCTCGCCTGCTCCTACTATAAATACTCTCATCGCTTATACTCTATCCAGGAGGCTCTCCACCTCAGCCCTTATCCCCTCCTCATCGATGCCTACATAGGCACGCTGTATCGATACATCCCCATGGCGGATGTACTCGTCTCCGACTCCGAGACGGTGGATCGGGATCGTCACCCCTCGGTCGGCATAGTACTCAAGGAGGGTACTCCCCATCCCTCCTGCGAGAGCCGCATCCTCGATGGTGAGGATCTGACGATACCGCTTGGGGAGCTCATCCAGCATCTCTGTGTCAAGGGGCTTGAGGAAGCGCAGATTGATCAGCCCCACCGATTGCTCCTTCTCCTCCCTCAGGCGCTCTATGACGCGCTGAGCCACAGCACCCACGGGACCATAGGTTACGATCACCAGATCCTCCCCCACAGCCAGCTCGTCACTCTTGCCGATCGGCAGCTCCTCCAGTGGCATGCGCCAGTTGCCATTGCTCCCCTCACCGCGGGGGTAGCGGATCACGAAGGGACCCTCGTCCTTATGCTTATAGGCGGTGTACATCATCATGCGCAGCTCCCACTCATCGATCGGTGACATCAGTGTCAGGCCGGGGATGGCGCGCAGGTAGGCGAGGTCATAGAGACCCTGATGGGTCATCCCGTCATTGCCGACAAGCCCGGCCCGATCGACGCAGAGGATCACCGGGGCTCTCTGCTCCGCCACGTCGTGGATCACTTCGTCCACTGCCCGCTGGAGGAAGGTGGAGTAAATGTTGCAGAAGGGGATCTGCCCCTCTAGGGCCAGACCGGCGGAGAATGTGACTGCGTGCCCCTCAGCGATACCGACATCGAAGACCCGGTCCGGGTACTTATGGAGCATATAGCCCATGGAGCTCCCCGAGATCATGGCGGGAGTGATGCCTACGACCCGGTCGTCGAGGTCGGCAAGGTCGACCAAGGTTTTCCCAAAGACCTCCTGAAACTTCTCCGGTTCTCCATTTTTCTTGTCCTTCTTTGCTAGCTCCCCTGTGCGGAGGTCGAAACGTCCCGGGGCATGCCAGAGGACGGAGCTGTCCTCGGCAGGCTTGTATCCCTTTCCCTTGACCGTCTTGACATGGAGCAGCTTAGGTCCCTCAAAGTCCTTGATCGCCTCCAGCACAGAGACAAAGGTCTCGATGTCGTTGCCATCAATGGGACCGAAGTAACGCATGCTGAAGTCCTCGAAGAAATTCCCCTCGTCGGTCATCAGTGCCTTGATGCTGTTATTGAAGCGCTGAAGGTTTCGCTTCCGCGAGTCGGTGAGCAGATTGAGCTTGGAGAGCCCCTTTGCCCCTATGTTGCGGAGCTTATTGTACTCCGGGCTGGTGATAAACTTGACTAGGTACCGGCTCAGTCCACCTGTCGCCGGGTCGATGGAGATGTGGTTGTCATTGAGGATGACGAGGATGTTATTGTGTCGCTCGGAGACGTTATTCAGTCCCTCAAAAGCGAGCCCTCCCGAGAGAGCTCCGTCGCCGATCACAGCGATGATATGATTGTCCTTGTGGTCCAGCTTGCTGCCGGCAGCATAGCCGACGGCGGCGGAGATTGAGTTGGATGCATGGCCGGAGATAAAGGCATCGTAGATGCTCTCCCCCGGGTGGAGGAAGCCGCTGATGCCGCCCCACTGCCGTAGAGTGGGGAATGCTTCCCTCCTGCCGGTCAGTAGCTTGTGTGCATAGGCCTGGTGCCCGACATCCCAGATCACCTTATCCTCAGGGGCATCGTAGACGTAGTGGACCGCCATAGCGATCTCCACAGCTCCCATGCTGGCTCCGAAGTGTCCCGGAGTCTGGCTCAGCACCTCCGTCAGGTAGAGACGGATCTCGCGGCAGAGCTGTGGGAGCTGGGAGCGATCAAGTCGCTTGAGATCCGCAGGAGTGTCGATATGTCTGAGGAGAGAGTAGCAGTCGTCTTTCTTAGCACACATAGCCGTAACGTTATTCTTACCGCAAATATACCCATTTTTACCCCTTTCCCTTGGCTTCAGACTTCGCTCCGGAAAGAAAGCATTACAACGCAATCATCACAAGGAGTCCCAATTGTTATAATGTTTCTTCGACTCCGTATGTCCACTCACATTGGGCTGACCACCAGTAGGTAGTGATCAGTCAATTCTATTACCGACATTAGTTCGCCATACCCCTCCCAGATCCGGAAGAAGGACAGTCCAAAATAGTGAGGAATAAAAAAGGGGCGTGCCGGCTAACCGACACGCCCCTTGTGCTAATGGGTAAGTGCTAAGGATTACTCAGCAGACTCTGCCTTGTTGCTCTCAGCAGCAGCCTCCTCGCCCTCCTGCTCCTCGTTGGAGGCAGCAACAGGCTCCTCAGCCGGCTTCTCCTCCTCCTTCGGGAGCTTGAGATCCTCAGGATTCTCGCTGGTGACAATGACAGGCACGTCGACGGCGATATCCTTGTGGAAGCGAATCTTGGCAACGTACTGACCGATCTCCTTGATGCCGGGCATCTCGATCATCTTGCGATTGATCTCATAGCCCTGAGCCTCCAGCTCGTCAGCCACCATAGTGGTGGTGATGGAGCCGTAGAGGCTGCCGGTAGAGGAGGTCTTGGCGGAGAGCTCCACCTTGGCGCCGCTCAGCTTGTCGGCACGCTTCTGCGCCTCAGCCTTGAAGGCCTCGAGCTTACCTGCCTGCTGACGGAGGTTCTCCTCGTGTATGCGGATTGCGCTCTCGGTAGCGAGCACAGCCATACCCTTAGGGATTAGAAAGTTGCGACCATATCCGGGCTTCACGTCTACGATCTCGTTCTTGAAGCCGAGGTTACGGACATCCTCTTTCAAAATAAGTTTCATATTCTGTCTCCTTTTAGTATTCTCAAATGATTGTCTGACTCCCGGATTACCTCTCCATCAGGTCGGTAACGTAGGGGAGGAGGGCAAGGTGGCGAGCACGCTTGACCGCCTGAGCAACGCGGCGCTGAAACTTCAGCGAGTTGCCGGTGATGCGACGTGGAAGGATCTTACCCTGCTCGTTGAGGAATCTCTTGAGGTACTCAGGGTCCTTGTAGTCGATGTAGTTGATGCCGGCCTTCTTGAAGCGACAGTACTTCTGCTTGTCGCGAGTCAGCTGGGTGAGGTAGCGCATCTTGGCTCTGCCCTTGTTGTATGTCTTCTTTGCCATGATATGTCAGTTTGCTTGGGTTACCGGATCTTTACTCTGCCTGTGCCTCCTCAGCGGGAGTCTCAGTAGCAGCAGGGGTAGTCTCCTTGTGGTTGCGACGACGCTTCTCAGCGTACTCGTGAGC
>CAMXXM010000113.1 GCA_947253195.1 uncultured Porphyromonas sp. | reverse complement strand
GTATTTCTTCAATGTCCACTACGACCATGTCGGTCAGGAGGCGAGACGGCAGTCCTCGTACCTCCTGCTGAGCCGTATCCGTCCCTTGCTTGATCGGGGAGAGACGGTGATCCTCACCGGTGACTTCAATGCCGGTCCCGATGAGGAGCCGATACGGATCCTCCGCGAGGCAGGGCTGCTCCGCGACTCGAGAATGATCAGTCAGGCAAAGCCCTATGGTCCCTCCGGCACATACCACGACTTTGATCTGAGCGACTTCTCTGATGAGCCGATTGACTACATCTGGGTGTCGCCCAATATCAAGGTGGATAACTATCGGACTATCACTGACCAAGACCATGGCAGGCTTCCCTCAGATCACTTCCCGATCATGACGCACCTCACATTTTGAGCGATGGTGGAGGGCTGTCCCCTTGCAGTATCCAATAAAATTCTTACCTTTGCAGAGCAAAACCGAAAGAAACAGGGGTCAGAGGGACCTGTAAGAGTTCTAGAAGTTAGGTGCGGTAGTTCAGCTGGTTAGAATGCCTGCCTGTCACGCAGGAGGTCACGGGTTCGAGTCCCGTTCGCACCGCAGAGGAATGAGAGACTGTAAGTTGCTGATATCAAGCGCTTACAGTCTCTCTTTTTTTGTTTTTTTACCGGTTACTTGATGCGATCTGTGCCTCGGAATAGCTTCAAATTGTATTGTTTTGCTCCATTGTGGCCTTTCGACCCCGCAAAAACCCCGCAATTTTGATCCTGTCTTTTGGTCCTCAGACTTACGGGATGGAGTCCGGAAGAGGGGGTGGAGAAATTAGGGGGAAAATGGTAAATTTGAGCGCATTAAGCTAAGGAGTAGCTCTTCGGGTGCACAGCGAGCCCGAGGAGCGACTTTCTCTGACGAGTAAAAACTTCGCTGTATGAGTCAATTGATGAGTAGAAAGAAGCCAAAGAATCAAGTGCCGGAGCCTGTCCTCCGTCGTCTGCCGTGGTATCTGGCGTACATCAAGCTGCTACAGGCGCGAGGTAAGGAGGTGGTCTCCAGTACCTACATCGCCCGCAGCATTGGGATCGATCCGTCTCTTGTTGCCAAGGATCTGTCGTATGTCAATATTGTTGGTAAGACGCGCGTCGGCTACTCAACCGATGAGATGGTAGAGGTGTTGGGAAAGTTTCTCGGCTTTGTGGCTCAGCATAAGGCCTATGTCTTTGGATGCGGTAATCTCGGTGCCGCTCTCATCCGAGATAAGGGACTCTACCAGTATGGGTTGGACATCGTGGCGGGCTTCGACACCAGTCCTTCCGTGATTGGCGATGACTCTCTGGGAGTGCCTATCTATGACATAGCTGAGCTGGATCAGCATCTTGATGAGGGGGTGCAGATCGGTGTGCTGACTGTGCCGGTTGAGTATGCTCAGGAGGTTACGGATCGACTGGTGGAGAGTGGACTGAGGGCGATATGGAATTTTACGCCCTTTCGGATCGCAGTGCCGGACGATGTAGTGGTAGAGAATCTCTCGATGTATGCCAGTCTGGCAGTGATGTTCAATCGCGTCCACGCTATGGATCACGAGGAGATATGAAGGTCTTCTGCACTGACTTTAACCTCCTTGTGGGCAGCCACTCTGCAGAGGACACCCTGATGACAAGCCTCTACCTGAGGGGAGATCATACGCTCCTTAATAGTGGTAAGCGGGTCATGATCACCTCTTGGATGAGGGGATTGAGCTATATGCCCCAGCTGGTCGTGAGGATTGACCGTGCGGGTAAGGGCTTCGAGCCACGCTTTGCCGACCGGTACTACCGGAGGGCTGCGTGGGGTGTGGCTTTGGCTGATCGACAGCTGGTGCTTGATCGGCTCTCTCGGGGTGTGGATCCCGGTCTGGCTTACTCCTTTGATGGCTCGCTTGCGGTGGGGGACTTTTGCTCTATCGAGGAGCTACGGTCTAGTCGGGTGACACTCCTTGAGACTGAGGGAGCGACTCCGCTTCGTGAGTCTTCGGATCCGCTTCTCCTGCCCTCGGACGACAGGATCAATGAGGTGGTCTCGGCGGTGGCTCAGCTCTATCTCCTTAAGACGGGCGACTGCATTTGTTTTCCTCTCGGAGATGAGTACAAGACCATTGAGGGCGGACATTACCTCTTTGTTGCAGAGGGGGATCAGGAACTACTAAGAATAGGTATAGAATGAATATCGAAAAGAAATGGATCGCTCTGACGCTGCTGATCCTCACGCCCTTTGCGAGGATGTCAGCTCAAGAGCCCGTCACGGAGCCTTCGGATCACTCTTGGTCTCCGAGAGTGACCGGTGCGCCCTCTCTCTTGATCACTCCGGATGCGGGGTCTGCAGCTATGGGCGAGAGTGGTCTTCTCTCTGCACACGGGGCCTTTGCCCTGATGCATAATATGTCGCTGCTACCGATCTCCGATAGGCAGACGTGGGGGGTGTCGCTCTCCTTTACACCGTGGATGCCGGATCTTACGCGGGACACAAACCTCTCGACTGTCACCGGGTACTACACCTTTGATGGGGCATCAGACCTGTGTCACTCCGTGGCGCTGGGGATGAGGTATTTCAATATCGGTCACACCCTCGCTTTCCCCAAGAGTAAGCGAGGCGTTATGGAGACACGACCCTACGAACTCTCTGTCGATCTTGGCTATGGACTGAGGGTCCTCCCTACACTCAGTGTCGGGATCGGGCTCCGGTATTTCGTCTCCGACTACAATATTTCGCAAAATGGGGTGAGTAGCCTTGCTCAGACCGTTATGGGTGATCTCAGCGTGACCTATCGCCAGTCTTTCTCTATCAAGAGTCTGCCGACCGAGCTTACCGCAGCCTTGGTGCTACGCAACGTGGGGGGAAAGATGACGCACGATGGCGGGCTCTCCTATCTCTACTCGCCTGCCACGCTTGACCTCGGAGTGGGGGCGAGACTTCAGCTCACCGAGTCGGATGAGCTTTTCCTGCAGGTCACGGGAGACAAGCTGATGGCTCCCCAGTATCCCACGTCGGCTAAGACCGGTAGTCTGGATGAGGCACGGAAGGCCTACTACCGGTACTCTATATGGCAGGCTATGGGGCAGTCGTGGCGTGACACTGATGCTTGGCGCGATCTTGCTGCCTCCGTCGGTGTGGAGTATGGGTATAAGGGGCGGCTCTTCGCTCGAGCAGGCTATAGGTATGTCCATCCTGATGCAGGGCTTGGCGCCGGCCTGACTCTCGGTGGAGGCTTTCGCTACGAGATGGCAAGGCTTGATCTCGCCTACTTTGTGGCAAGCGATAGTAAGTCGCCACTCAATAATACTCTGAGAGTCACCTTGAGTGCAGACTTCTGATGATGCAAAAGATAAGGGTTGGCTACGGATATGATGTTCACCGTCTCGTAGAGGGACGAGCACTGACACTCGGTGGGGTCCGGATCCCCTCATCCAGAGGTCTCCTGGGGCACTCTGATGCAGATGTGCTGCTCCATGCAATCGCTGATGCTCTCCTCGGAGCTGCTGCCCTGAGGGACATAGGCTTCCACTTCCCCGACACGGATCCCAAGTATGCCGGAGCTGACTCTACGCTCCTGTTGGCCGAGGTCCATAGTCTGCTCCGTGAGAAAAACTACAGAGTGGGGAATGTCGATGCGACCATCGTGGCGGAGTCTCCGAAGCTAAACCCCTTTGTCCCACAGATGCAAGAGAGGATCGCAGAACTCCTGGAGGTCTCTCCGGAGGACATCTCGATCAAGGCAACCACCAATGAGCGGATGGACTCGGTCGGGAGAGAGGAGGGTATGACCGCTTATGCCGTCGCACTTATCTATGGGACGGAGTGCGGTGATAGTGATGAGCTGAAAAAAGGCTAATTTTGCCCCGCAATCGGATACAGGTATCAAGTCTATGTATATAGGAGTATTGAAGTCCAAGATCCATCGAGTACACGTCACTGAGGCAAACCTTAATTACGTGGGTAGTATCACCATCGATGAGGAGCTGATGGATGCCGCTCACCTGATCAGGGGAGAGAAGGTGCAGGTGGTCAATAACAATAATGGCGCTCGGCTGGAGACCTACGTGATCCCCGGTGAGAGAGGTAGCGGGACGATCTGTCTCAATGGCGCCGCTGCCCGACACTTCCTGCCCGGTGACATTGTCCTCATCATATCCTATGCACAGATGACTCCGGAGGAGGCTCTTCACTTTGAGCCGACAGTGATTTTCCCTGATACAACTACTAATAAACTTGTCGACTAATCCTTATGACTAATAGATCTTATCATACCCTTGAGAATCATCTCCAGAGAGCGGTCTCGGATGCTCTAAAGGCCCTTTTTGACATAGACCTCTCACCTGAGAATGTACGGCTGGATCCCACTAGGAAGGATCAGGAGGGGGATTTTACCCTCGTCGTTTTTCCTTTTCTCAAGCAGGCTCATATGAAGCCTGAGGAGCTGGGTAGTGCCATTGGTGACTACCTGACAGCTCACTTCCCTCGGATGATCCAGAGCTATAATGTGGTCAAGGGATTTCTCAATCTCTCTCTCACCTCTGCCCTCTACGTGGATCAGCTCGGTGAGGTGGCTGATCAGCAGCGATTCGGGACTCGTGCCGCCGGTGAGGATGCGCCACTCTATATGATCGAGTACTCCTCGCCTAATACCAATAAGCCGCTTCACCTTGGTCATGTGCGGAATAACCTCCTCGGGTACAGCCTTGCACAGATACTCAAGGCAAACGGCTGTCGGGTGATCAAGACTAATATCGTCAACGACCGTGGCATCCACATCTGCAAGTCGATGCTGGCGTGGCTCAAGTGGGGCAATGGCGTTACGCCGGAGAGCTCGGGCAAGAAGGGGGACCACTTGGTGGGAGATTTCTATGTCCTCTTCGATAAGCACTACCGTGCCGAGGTAAAGGAGCTGATGGACTCTCAGGGACTCTCTAAGGAAGAGTCTGAGGCAGCCAGTCCGCTGATGAAGGAAGCTCGGCAGATGCTCGAGAAGTGGGAGGCCGGTGATGAGCAGATCCGCTCGCTCTGGAAGAAGATGAATGACTGGGTCTACGCCGGATTTAATGAGACCTACAAGCGGCTGGGGGTCGACTTCGATAAGATTTACTACGAGAGCGACACCTATCTTGAGGGAAAGAAAGAGGTACTTCGCGGACTGGACGAGGGACTCTTTGTCCGAGACGAGGACCGCTCGGTATGGGCTGATCTCCGCGGGGATGGTCTGGATCGCAAGATCCTGCTTCGCTCCGATGGCACATCGGTCTACATGACTCAGGACATAGGCACGGCGAAGATGCGCTTCGCTGACTACCCCATCAATCGTATGGTCTACGTGGTGGGTAATGAGCAGGAGTACCACTTCCAGGTCCTCTCCATTCTGCTTGATAAGCTCGGCTTTCCCTTCGGCAAGGTGCTTGTCCACTTGTCCTACTGAATGGTTGAGCTGCCCAA
>CAMXXM010000112.1 GCA_947253195.1 uncultured Porphyromonas sp. | reverse complement strand
GGCAAGGCGGACATACCAGTTGCTCAGCTGGTCTGTCACCATGGCTGCTATCTCGCGACCGGCCTTTGTCGGCTCGTAGTCCTCGAGGTCGGACTTCACCTCGGTGATCAGCGAGTGGAGCCGCGAGAGGATCCATCGATCTAGCTCAGGTCGCTCCTCGAGAGGGATCCTGTGAGCTGTTGCGGGATCAAAGTTGTCGATATTTGCGTAGAGTGCGAAGAAGGAGTAGGTGTTGTGCAGCGTGCCGAAGAGCTTGCGGGTCACCTCGTCCACGCCTGAGGGGTCAAACTTTAGGTTGTCCCACGGCGAGGAATTGGTGATCATATACCACCTCAGGGCATCAGCCCCCTTCTGCTCCATGATCATGAAGGGGTCTACGCTGTTGCCGAGGCGCTTCGACATCTTATTCCCATTCTTATCCAAGACGAGACCATTGGAGATCACGTGCTTGTAGGCAACGCTGTCAAAGAGCATCGTCGCAATGGCATGAAGGGTAAAGAACCACCCTCTCGTCTGATCCACTCCCTCGGCAATAAAGTCGGCCGGGAAGTAGCTCCTCTCATCCACCATCTCGCGGTGCTCAAAGGGGTAGTGTAGCTGTGCGTAGGGCATCGCCCCGGAGTCAAACCACACATCGATGAGGTCAGTCTCCCTGACCATCGGTCGCCCCTTGCTGTCGCAGAGGATCAGGTCGTCCACATAGGGTCGGTGGAGATCGATCCGCTCGTAATTCTTGTCCGTATACTCGCCCACGACAAAGCCCCGATCGGCAAGGGGATTGCTCTTCATCAACCCCCTCTCCACCGAGAGATCGATCTCGCGGGAGAGCTCCTCAACGGATCCGATGCACTTCAGCTCGCTGTAGTCTTCATTGTGCCAGATCGGCAGCGGAGTACCCCAGTAGCGCGAGCGGGACAGATTCCAGTCCTGGAGGTTCTCCAGCCACTGCCCGAAGCGTCCCGTGCCGGTAGACTCCGGCTTCCAGGTGATCGTCTTATTGAGCTCGATCAGTCGCTCCTTGACTGACGTGGTGCGGATAAACCAGCTGTCCAGCGGGTAGTAGAGGATCGGCTTGTCGGTCCTCCAGCAGTGGGGGTAGCTGTGGGTAAATTTCTCGATCCTGTATACCTGGCCTCTCTCCTTGAGCGCCATACAGAGGTCAATGTCGAGCGAGTCGGTATCGGACGGCTTGTCGATGTATGCGTTCTTGACATAGCGACCGGCGTAGACTCCGTACTGAGCGACGTCCACCCGCTCCTCCACAAAGTGTGGGTCCAGATCCTCGAGGGCGTAAAACTTCCCCTCCGGATCGACCATTGGCACCTCCTTGCACCCCTTGTCGAGGAGCATCATGCCGGGGATCTGCTCCTTCTTGCCGAGCGCATTATCATCCGCACCGAAGGTGGGTGCTATGTGGACGATGCCGGTACCATCCTCCGTGGTGACAAAGTCAGCCGCCACCACCCTCAGAGCTCTCTCATCGGGCTTTACCCAGGTGAAGAGCTGCTCGTATCTCAGCCCTACGAGGTCAGCCCCCTTGTATCGGGCGACGATGCGGTAGGGCATCACCTTGCTCCCCTTCTCGGGGACCTCCATCGGCAGCTCCTCGCCCTCCGGACTGAGATAGGCGGGGAGGCGTGGCTCTGCCAGCACGACGGTGATCGGCTCGAGGGAGTAGGGGTTAAATGTCCTCACCGCCACATAGTCGATCCCGCTGCCGACAGCGAGAGCCACATTGGAGGGAAGTGTCCACGGCGTGGTGGTCCAGGCAGCGAAGTAGGCGGTCCCGTGCCCCTGCAGCTCCGCAGCGGGCTCGATGATCTCCATCAGCGCTGTGCATGAAGTATCCTTCACGTCCCTATAGGCACCCGGCTGACTCAGCTCATGGGAGCTAAGTCCGGTGCCTGCGGCTGGAGAGTAGGGCTGTATGGTGTATCCCTTGTAGAGCAGATCCTTCTCGAAGAGCTGCTTCAGGAGATACCACAGGGTCTCTATGTAGCGATTGTCGTAGGTGATGTAGGGGTGATCCAGGTCGACCCAGTAGCCCATCTCCGAGGTGAGCTTGCGCCACTCGGCGGTATACTTCATCACCTCCTTGCGACACGCTTCATTGTACTCATCGACAGAGATCTTGGTGCCGATGTCGGCCTTGGTGATGCCGAGCTTCTTCTCCACACCGATCTCTACCGGCAGTCCGTGGGTGTCCCACCCTGCCTTGCGGTCGACGAGGAAGCCCTCCATGGTCTTGTAGCGACAGATAATATCCTTGATCGTGCGAGCCATGACGTGGTGGATCCCCGGCATACCATTAGCAGAGGGTGGACCTTCGTAGAAGATAAATCTCGGTGCCCCCTCGCGCCACTTGAGTGAGGCCTCGAAGGGATCTTCTCTCTTCCACAACTCCAGTACCTCCCGATCAATACTCGAGAGGCTTAGCTGATCGTAAGTCTTATAATTCTTCTTCGTCATGCTCATGTCTGCTCATTCCTCAGCGTCCCCTCTTCCCTCCGAGCGGACGCTGAGCGAAGTACGATTGGGTACCTCTGCATTTTTGTCACGCAAAGATACGCTTTTTTGTCCCCTCGGACTAATATCGGTATTAGTGAATCCTAATACCGATACAAGAGAATTCTTTTATCGGTATTAGAGAAATCTTATATCGGTAAAAGATAAGGTCCATCGGGAGTGCTGTAAATCAGCAGTCCCCGACTCCCTTGTAAAAGACAAGAGAGAGACAGGCTTATCGGCCTACCTCTCTCTTCTGCCTTAATATAAGGTAAGTTACTTCCTGTCTCTCAGCCTATACATAGACCGGACGGTCATCTCATCGATCGCTATGGCACGGTACGCCAGTACGTCCAGCACAATAGCCGGCAGGGGGAGGATGGCTACCGGCCACCTAAGCCGCCAGCCCATATAGCCCTCTCCCAGTGATGAGATAAAGCTGTAGGTGGTGACACCCGCCAGGATCATCACTCCGACTGTCAGTAGGATATTGAATACCGTGAGACGCATCTGGAGGATCCTCTTCTTGTAGAGGAATATCGTGACGAGGCTGACGAGGATGATGGTGAAATTGAGTATCATCAGTGGCCACTCAAAGGTGACAAGCTCATCCCCTGCGCCCAGCTGCGTAAAGCCTGTGGTGTCTCCCTCAAAGAGGGTGTCCGTGAACGTGATCACCACGTAGGGGAAGAAGAGCGGCACCAGCATAAGGAGTGCTGCGAGGAGGAGCCAGAGTGATTGTTTCCGCTGTATCATCCCGTGGCGTCAGTCGTCCATGATGTTGTCCATCAGGTCATCGTCCATCTTGTCTAAGGGCAGATGCCAAGTAAGCTCTCCATCCTCAAATTCCTTGATCGCCATCAGGAGGGGCTTGGGCTGCTTCTCAAAGTACTTCGAGAGTTCAGCCTGCTCATTGTTGATCTCCTCGACATCCTCACCATCATCGGTGGTATAGGTCGAGAATTCCTTGACCTTGTCATCGAATTCCTGCTTCATGTCAGCGGCGATCTGATTGGCACGCTTTGCCATGATCAGGATGGAGTCATAGATATTCCCCGTTGGCTCGACAAACGCATTGATGTCGCGTGTCACGAGGGTCTGGGGTGCATTTTTGCTCTTATTGTCCATTTGTGCTTCTTGGATCAAGTAGTCGTGATGTGTATTATGTGTGTGCTTACTCGTTATTGCCGTCGATGAGACGATAGGCAAAGTCGTAGTATTTATCCGCTTCCTTGCGATGCTTCCCCTCGGGGAATTCGTTGACGAAAGCGAAGTACTCATCTCTGAGGGAGCGTACCCGCTCCTGCTTTTTGGACTCAATGCTGTACCTCGCAATCTCGTAAAGAGAGGAGAGGACGTAGAAGTGTATGTCCTCCCTATACTTGCTGTACGGGTAGTCCTTCAGGGCATTGCGCCCTGTGATGATGGCCGACTCGTAGTTGTTGAAGATATAATTACCGAGATTGTAGTACAGCTCGACATTCAGCAGCTCCTTGAGAGCAAGGTTCTCCTGGAGGTCAAAGAGAAGCTGGGTAGCCTCCTCTGCCTTCTCACTCTGGGGGTAGAAGTCAAGGAAGAGCTGCAGCTCCTTGATCGCGCGGTAGGTAGGCTCCTGGTCGAGACGCGGGTCGGGCATCTGCTTAGCCAGGCCATAGCCGCTGTAGAAGCGAGCCAGCTCGGTGTACTCGCCATTGGGGTAGGTGGTGTAGTATTTCTCAAAGACGTCTGCTGCCTCCCGATAGTTTTTGCTGGCGTAGTAGCTCTTAGCCAAGAGGTAGAGGGCATCCTCACCCTCCCCGGTGCCGCGGAGATAGGGTACTACCGTCTCGAGCAGCTCAGCGGCTTGCTTGTACTTCTCAGTATTGTAATACTTCTTGGCGTACGAGTAGCGCTCTGTGACATCGGTGCTTTGCTGCACACGCATATACTCACCGCACGAGGAGGCGATCAGTAGGATGAGTGTGCTTAGGAGGAAGCAGGCTGGATAATGTTTCCGGATCATTATTCTCTGAGTATATAACGTGCAAATATACCGCTTTTTTTGAGATGATGGCATCACCCACTCTTTCTTTTGCGGGAGACCCCTCCTTGTCTTTTCTATCCTTATCTCTCCCGCAGGTGGTCTTTCTTTGGGGATAAAATAGTAGATTTGTGTGTCTTGATCAAGTTAGCTAACCATTCAATTAAAAATATCCTTATATAGTATGAGTCAAACTTCTATCAATGCAGCTGCTCGTGATGTCTTGAGAGACTTGGCGGCGATGTCTGTGGGAGCAGTGGGCGGCATTGTCCTGTACAATGCCCTGAAGAACCGCTATCGTAGAGTGGAGACGCCCACGTCCCTGATTGACTCTATCACCTGCTACGAGGGACGGCATCCCTCGTCGGTGCTGACCTTTGGATGGGATGAGGATGAGAAATTTTCTTGGGCGAGACGGATCTCTCTGGACAAGGAGGGCAACCGTCTCCGCGAGTCACTCATAGAGGCTGAGGTGTACGATCGGAAGCTACTCGTCGTGGAGACCGACTGCCTGGAGGAGTGCAATACACCTGAGATCACCACGATCGATCTCGACCCCTTTGGCATGGGGACCTCACTCTCCTTCCGCCGGACGAGTGGTCGTGAGGAGCACTGGGACCTGAGGCTCTATGGCGGTCAGCTCGACAGCATCATCAGTCAGGATGGCGAGATGGATGTGACCTGGGACACGGAGGGCAATATCACTTCTATCACCGGGCACGAGGGGGAGTATCGCCAGGAGATGACCTACTATAGTAATGTGGGTAATCGGGTATTCCCTGACCTGAATTATCTCAGCGATGTGAGCTCGGTGAATTTCCTCTCCAGCTTCATACTCGGCTCTAGGTCCTCCAACCTCATCTCCTCTATGGCTGTCTCTTATACACATCTGACGCTGCCGACGAAACCTTATGGGT
>CAMXXM010000111.1 GCA_947253195.1 uncultured Porphyromonas sp. | reverse complement strand
GTCCGGGACAAAGGGCTGCGCGGGGGACGCCTCGCCGACTACCGCGACCTCGAGGGGGTGCTGATCGGTAGCGATGAGGTCTTTACCCTCCATGCGGGGATCACGCCCGCGAGATGGGGCTTCGGCGTCCCCTCCGACCGGGTGTCGACCTACGCTGCCTCCTTTGGCTCCACCACCCTGAGCGATATCGCTGATCGGCACTGCCTCCCGATGGTCCGGGCGGCACTCTCGGCGATGGACCACATCTCCGTGCGGGATGCCAACTCCGCCAACATCGTGGAGGAGCTGACGGGGAAGCGACCCATCCGGACGCTTGACCCGGTGCTGCTGGACGGCTTTGACGCCGAGCGACAGATCGCCCCACCGCCGCCGGCACGGCCTTACCTCCTCGTCTACGGCTACGACTATCGGCGGGAGGACCCCGTCGTCGTCCGGCAGATCGAGACCTTCGCCGCCCACGAGGGGCTGGAGATCGTCTCCGTCGGCTTTTACCACCCCTGGGCCCATCGCAACCTCGCGCTGGAGCCGGAGACGCTCATCGGCTACTTCGCCCACGCCGCCGGGGTGGTGACCAATACCTTCCACGGCACGGTGCTGGGACTGCTGGCCGGGGTGCCGATGACGGTCTTCCCGACAGACTTCAATCGGATCAAGGTGACCGGTCTCCTGGAGGACTTCGGGCTCACCGGCTGTCTCGGCGAGGGGGCTCCGCTCCTCTCCTTCAGCCCCGACTACGAGGCGGTCCGGCAGCGGCTCGAGGAGCAGAGGCACCTCTCCCTCGACTATCTGGCAGAGGTGGTGCAGCGATGACGAAAAAGCTCTCCATACTGGTCCCGATCTACAACGTCGCGCCCTACCTGCGGCAGTGTCTCGACTCGCTCCTCGCTCAGGGGTTGGATGTCGGGAGCTATGAGGTGATCCTCATCGACGACGGGAGCACGGACGAGTCTGGAGAGATCGCTCGGGCGTATGCCGAGCGGGAGCCACACTTCATCTATCACCATAAGGAGAATGGTGGGCTCAGCTCTGCCCGCAACGCTGCCCTCACCCTCGCCTCCGGGGAGTACCTCCTCCATGTAGACTCGGACGACTGGCTCGAGGAGGGCGTGCTGCCGGGGCTACTCGCCGATGCGGAGGCTCGGCAGCTCGATCTCTGCCTCCTCGACTGGGCAGACCGCTACCCCGACGGCACCACCCGACCCAATATCGACTTCTCCGCCCTCGGGGAGCGGATCGTCACGGGGCGCGAACTGATCCACCGGCACCGCAGCTACGCCACCTCCTGGTCCTTCATCATGCATCGGTCGGTGGTGGAGCGGGGGCAGCTCTCTTTCATCCCGATACAGCCGGGGGAGGATGTCGCCTTCTTCATCTCCGCCATGCCCCACTGTCAGCGCATCGGGTACTATGCAGGCGCGGTGGTGTACAACTACCGGCGGGAGCGCCCCGGGGCGATCACGCAGGGACCTAAGGCCTCCAAGGAGCTGGAGGCGGCACGACGGCTGCTCGGATGGATCGACGAGACCTATCCCTATCAGGGCAAGGGCGAAGACTACGCCGCCCTGCTGGCTCCGTGGTACGATGACATCCTCGCCGATATGGCGATGAATAAGATCGCCCGTGCGGGGGAGGTGAAGTGCTTTGCGGAGATCATGAGCCATTTCCGCTACCGCTACCCCTCCGAGCGGGGTGCGCGGCGCATCGCCTTCCGACTGATGGACTACGCCCGCAGCTCCTATCGGCTCTCCGATCTGCTCTGGAGCATCAAGCGAAAGATCCGCTGACCGCTATGCTGACGATTTTTACCCCCACCTACAACCGCGCCTACATCCTCCCCAAGCTCTACGAGAGCCTGAGGGAGCAGAGCTGTCACGACCTTGAGTGGATCATCGTCGATGACGGCTCCACCGATGACACGAGGTCGCTCGTGGAGGGCTGGACTCGGGCGGCCAACCCCTTCCCCATCCGCTACCACCGTCAGCCCAATGGCGGTAAGCACCGGGCGATCAATAGAGGGGTCGAGCTGGCGAGGGGCGACTTCTTCTTCATCGTCGACAGCGATGACCGCTTGCCGTCGGATGCGGTGGAGACGATCCTGAGAGAAACGAAGTGGATCAGCGATGATGCCACCTTTGCCGGGCTGGTGGGACTGCGGGGAGCCCTCGACGGCACCCCCTCGGGAGATCTCGGGGAGGATACCCTCGATGACCACCTGCGGACGATCCGTCACCGGCGGGGGATGATGCAGGATATGGCGGAGGTTTTTCGGACCGACTACCTGCGGAGATACCCCTTCCCCGAGCTGGAGGGCGAGCGCTTCTGCACCGAGGCGCTGGTCTGGAACCGCCTCGACCGGCAGTACCGCTTTCGCTTCCTCAATCGCGTCATCTACCTCTGCGAGTACCGCGACGATGGTCTCAGTGCAAAGTACATGAGCCTCCTCTACCACTCGCCCCGGTCCGCCCTCACCTACCACCTCGAGCTGGCGCATGACCGGGAGGTGCCACTCAGGACCCGCCTGCGGTCGATCATCAGCGTCTGGCGCTACTACGACCTGATCCCGCCGGCGGAGCGACCGCGGATACCACGCCTCTGGACGCTGCTTCGCCCCATCGGTCGATACTTTAGAAAAAAAGATCAGCGGAGATACGCCCCACGATGATACCCAAGATCATACACTACTGCTGGTTTGGTCCCAATCCTGTGCCCTCCATGGTGGAGAGCTGGCGGGCAAAGCTCCCCGGCTATGAGCTGAGGGCGTGGACGGAGGAGACCTTCGACATCAACCGGCTCGACTACACCCGGGAGGCCTACGAGGCGGGGAAGTACGCCTTTGTCTCCGACGTGGCACGCCTCTACGCCCTTGAGCGAGAGGGAGGGATCTACCTCGACACCGACATGGAGGTGATCCACTCGATAGACGACCTACTGGACGACACCGCCTTCGTCGGACTGGGCGAGGAGGTGGGGCTGCACGTGCTGGCGGGGATCATCGCCGCCGAGCCGCACCATCCCTTGATCCAAGAGCTACTCACCCACTACGAGAGCCGTCCCTTCCGTCTGCCCGATGGGACACTCGACCTCACGCCCAATCCGCAGCTCCTCACCACGACGCTGCAGGAGAAAGGGCTTCGGCTCCAAGACCGGCTCCAGCGGGTGGGAGAGGTGACGGTCTACCCCGCCGACTACTTCTACACCATGGACTTCGTCAGCCACCGCGTGACGCTCACGCCCCGCAGCCGCACGATCCACCACTACGCCGCCACCTGGCAGAGCGACGACCCCTATGCGCGCCACCTCGGGACGATCTTCCGCATCAAGCGGGTACTCTATAGGCTCTTGGGTCAGGAGCGGAGCGAGCGGCTACTCAACGGGCGCCTCGTCCAGACTCTCAGACGGCTCGTCTGGGGCGACAAAAAGCGTCGCGGAGGTGATCGGTAGGATCATCCGACCGAGCGGATTCATCGCATTGATCAGGGAGATCTCCCTCCAGCGACCGGCGAGCAGCTCCGAGACCGAGACCGGCACGGCACTGATCGCCCCCGCATCGAGATAGGAGCGACGCCTCGTCCCCTCCAGGAGAGGTCGGTCGGGCGTCTCCCAGCGGCCGTCACGGCGGAGACAGACATTGGTGAAGGTGGTGTCGGTCACTCGCCCGCCCTGCGTCAGCAGCGCCACCGTCTCGTGGTCCGGCAGGGAGGCAGCGATGCGGTCGAGGAGCTCCCGGTCGAGATACTTCCGGTCGTAGCGATAGTCGCTCGGCAGCTCCACCAACTGAAGTCTCCTCACCCGACTGATGTCGTACGTATAAGGAGTGACCGACACTTCCTCGATGCCGGCAGCGGAGTAGACGAGGCGGAGCTTATACTGCCCGGCCTCCTCAGCGGGGCGGTTTGCCCGGAAGAGTCTGACCAGCTGCTCCTCCGACCGGAGGAAGTCCGGCACCTCCCCCAGCGTCTCCCGCACCCGCCGGAGGTGATACGCCGCGAGAGGGATCGCCTCCCCCCGCTCCACGCTGATGGTCTCTATGTAGCGGATCATAGGGGCAGGTATATCTTCTCGATCACCTCCTCATACTCGCTCCGGCAGTCGCTATTGATCGTGATACCCCCGCCGGCGTGGTAGAAATAGTGCTCCCCATCCCGCTCGATGAAGCGGATCATCACGCCCGTGTCGAGGCTCTTCCCATCGAAGTGACCACAGATGCCGGTGTAAAATCCCCGCTCATGTCTCTCCGCCTGCTCGATCAGCGCCCGGGTCGCCCCCTTAGGCGCTCCGGTGATCGACCCGGCCGGGAGGAGCCGATCGAGCAGGTCGCCCAGCCGTCCGCGCCACCCCTCGCGCAGCTGTCCCGTCACCTCCGAGCTCACCTGCAGCAGCGCACCGCCGCGCGTCTCCACGCGATCCAGATAGCGGTAGCGCCGCACTCGGACCCCATCCGCCACGGAGGAGAGGTCGTTGCGGATCAAGTCGACGATCGTCGCCGACTCCGCCTGCTCCTTTGGGTCAGCGAGGATCCGCTCCGCCGCATCCGGCAGCGTGGCATCGATCGTCCCCTTCATCGGGTAAGAACTGATCTCTCCGCCCTCAGTGATACGGACGAAGATCTCCGGGGAGAAGCAGAGAAACCGCCCCGGCACCCAGGCGCAATACTTCGCCTGCACCCGCCTCAGAAGTTCTCGTGGGTCACCGCTAAGGTCCACCACCGTCCGCAACGTCAGATTGGCGAGGAAGGAGTCCCCCCGCAGCTGCCCCTCCCGGATCACCCCGAAGCGCTCCGCATACCGCTCGAAGCTCTCCGGATGAGCTGAGAGCGAGAGGGGCACCAATGGGCAGTCGTAGGGGAGGCTCTCCAAGGGCCGATTGGTCTGCCCCTCTACTGAGAGGTAAAAAGGCTGTCCACTCGAGCCGTCGCCCGTGTCGATGTAGCACTTGTCCCCCTTATAACTAAGGAGGAAGTAGAAGGGGGTCCCGGACGCCCCCAGTCGATTGAAGTCCCGGACTATCTCACTAAGCATAACCAAATGTACTACCTTTGTGGGAGAATCAACCCATGGACCAATGAAAAAGCTCTACCTCATCGACCAGCGAGACTCCTTTGTCTACAATCTTGCCCAGATCCTCCGCGAGGAGTGCCGGGCAGAGGTGGAGGTGCTGCCCGAGGAGGCGCTCAGTCGGTCGCCTCTCCTCGAGAGGGCAGACGGGGTGATCCTCTCCCCAGGCCCCGGTGTCGTGGAGGAGCACCCCGATGTGCTCCACTTCCTCCATAGGCGACCCGCCGGGCTGCCGGTGCTGGGGATCTGTATGGGACACCAGCAGATAGGGACGCTCTATGGCATGGAGCTCTACCGGCTGGATCACCCGCAGCATGGCGTCGGGTCGCTCATCGAGTGGCGGGACGGCACCTACCCCCCGATGAGCGTGGGGCGGTACCACAGCTGGGCGCTTCGC
>CAMXXM010000110.1 GCA_947253195.1 uncultured Porphyromonas sp. | reverse complement strand
CGTCACCTGTGATGCAGGAGTTGAGCGCCATATTTTGACTCTTAAAGGGGGCGACCCTGTAGCCGTCCTGGTGGAGGATACGACAGATGCCGGCAGCCACGAGGCTCTTCCCGGCATTGGACATAGTCCCCTGGATCATAAGGTTCTTAGCCATGGCACTTCAGTATGGTGTATAAGGTATTGAGTAAAGCGCTATTCTCCTCCTCCCTCCGGACAGCGATGCGGTACCAGCCGTCGGAGAGCCCGTGGTAATTGGCGCAGTTGCGTATCAGTATCCCCCTCCGCTCCAGCTCCTTGTCCAGCCCCACCGGTCCCCTAAGGAGGAGAAAATTGACCTCCGACGGGAGCACCTCCAGCCCCAGCTCCTCGAGCCCCGCACAGAGTGCCGCCCGCTGCTCGTAGATCATCGCCCGAGACCTGATGAGGAAGTCGCTCCGCCCCGCAGCCACCACTCCGGCACGTTGAGCCGGCACGGAGACATTCCACGGCTGCGAGAGACGGCTCATACGTGCGAGCAAGCGGCTGTCGGCAGTCATGCAGTAGCCGATACGAAGCCCGGCGAGGCTGTGGCTCTTGGTAAAGGCGTTAAGGATCATCAGTCCCGAGTAGCGCGCCAGGTCGGTCGTCCGGCTCTCCCGCCGGTCAGCAAGGTCGATGAAGCACTCGTCGATCAGGACCGCTATCCCCCGCTCATCGCAGAGCGAGAGGATCCGGTCGAGGAGCGCTGGGCTTATGAGCCGTCCGGTAGGGTTATTGGGGTTGCAGAGGACCAGGAGGTCCGGCTGCTCCTCGTCCAGGCGACTGAGAACCGACTCCTCCCACACGAAGCCGCTCTCTCGCGTCAGCACCACTTCCCTCACCTCGCACCCTGCAGCGATGAGACTGCGATGGTACTCGGAGAAGGTGGGTGCCGCCTCCAGCGCCATCCTCGGCCGCAGGGCGCGGACGTAGAGATCTATCAGGTCAGCAGCGCCATTGCCACAGAGGATGTACTCCTCAGGCAGCTGCTCCTTACGGGCAATTGCCTGCACCAGCTCACGACAGTAGGGATCCGGATAGTGGTCCAGCTCACCACGGCTGCCGAGAGCCACCCCGACCACCTCGGGGAGAGGAACAAAGGGATTGGTATTGACCGAGAAGTCCAGCCGGATCGGTCGTCGGTAGCGATCCCCTCCGTGGGGGTAGTCTTCCCGGTAAAGCATCAGAGAATGAGGAGTGTGAGGGAGCCAAAGAGCAACATTGTGAGCAGTGCCGTCCCCACCGCCACACGACAGCTGCGGTCGATGTCCCGCGGCTCGATCGGGCGAAGCGGGTCACCGATGAAGGGCTTGTGGTGAATGTGTCCGCCATAGGTGGCATCGCCTGCCAGCTGCACCCTCAGCAGTCCAGCCATCACCGACTCCGTCTGAGCAGAATTGGGGCTGGCATGCTTGTACCTGTCGCGACGGAACACTCGCCAGCCCTGACGCCCGTCCAGCCCGAGGAGCAGACCGGCAAGCAGCATGATGAGCGCAGAGAGTCGCGCGGGGAGGTAATTGAAAAAGTCATCGGCCCGGGCGGCAAAGCGTCCGAAGTAGGTGTACGGCTCATCAATGTAGCCGATCATGGAGTCCATGGTATTCACCGCCTTGTATGCGATGCCAAGGGGTGCCCCACCGAGAATGAGGAAGAGGAGCGGTGCCACGATGCCGTCGGAGGTATTCTCCGCCACCGTCTCCACCGCAGCCTTGGTGACCCCCTCGGCGGAGAGGCTCTCCGTATCCCGCCCGACGATCATCGAGACCGCTCGGCGCGCTGCAGGTAGATCCCCGCTGAGTAGAGGCTGCACCACCTTCTTCGCCTCCGTGACGAGGGAGCGGGTCGCCAGCACCTGCCAGCAGAGGATGCTCTCCACTACCAGCCCTGCTATGGGATGTATGGATGTGGCGAGGAAAATGACGAGGGCGCAGAGGCTCCCGCTCACCGACACGACGATGAGCCAGAGCAGGAGCCCGGCTCGATAAGCCTCCCCCGGCGTCTGCCCGTCACGCCTCAGCCACAGCTCCAGCCGACTGATCAGCCGCCCCATACCGATGACCGGATGGGGCATCCGGCTCGGGTCACCGAGGCAGAGGTCGAGGAGAAAGCCGATGACGACAGGGAGGAGGTGATTCATCCCGGGATCAGTAGAGGAAGTCGTTGTAGGGATAGCGGGTGACGTGGATCTCCTTAGCTCGGTCATAGAGGAGCTCCTTCAGCTCACTCATGCCCTGACCGGTCTTGGCGGAGACGAAGGCGACGTCGCTCTCTCCCATATGCGCCATCCAGGTCTTCTCCAGATCCTCGAGGGAGAGGTTTTCCTTCGTCGCCGGGGTGAGATCGTCCGGGTCCTTCTCCACGTAGGAGTAGTCATCAATCTTATTGAAGACCAGGATGACAGGCTTCTTCTCCCCCTCCAGCAGCTCCTCGAGCGTCTTGGAGACCACAGCGATCTGATCCTCAAAGGCAGGGTGCGAGATGTCCACCACATGGAGCAGGAGGTCCGCCTCGCGCACCTCATCGAGGGTGGACTTAAAGGACTCGATCAGCTCTGTCGGGAGCTTGCGGATGAAGCCGACGGTGTCAGAGAGGAGGAAAGGAAGATTCTTGATCACCACCTTGCGCACCGTTGTGTCGAGTGTGGCGAAGAGGCGGTTGTCGGCAAAGACCTCGCTATCGGAGAGAGAGTTCATGATCGTCGACTTGCCGACGTTTGTGTAGCCAACGAGGGCGACACGCACGAGGGCACCGCGGTTTTTCCGCTGCGTCTGCTTCTGCTTATCGATCTTCGTAAGGTCGTCCCGCAGCTTGGAGATGCGCCGCTTGATCAGCTGGCGGTCGGTCTCCAGCTGCGTCTCACCCGGTCCGCGCATATTGGTCCCGCCACCACGCTGGCGGTCAAGGTGGGTCCACATACGGGTCAGGCGGGGCAGCATATAATTGTACTGCGCCAGCTCCACCTGCGTCTTGGCGTAGGCGGTGCGGGCATGGTCGGCAAAGATGTCGAGGATCAGGCTGGTGCGGTCGCGGACCGGCACCTTGCACGCCTTCTCGATCGAATTGATCTGCACGGCGGTCAGCTCATCGTCCACGATGACGAGGTCGAGCTTCTCCCGCTCGATCAGCTCAGCGCACTCCTCGAGCTTACCGCTCCCTATGTAGGAGCCTGCCTTGGGAGCCTCAAGATTTTGCGTCATCGTCGCAGCGGCAGTGATGCCATCCGTCAGGGCGAGGAAGGCGAGCTCATCTAAGTAGTCTCGCGTCTGGCGCTCTGTCTGCTCCGGTGTGGTGACCCCGATGAGCAGGGCGCGTAGCTCCTCCTTATTGTCCTTAGGAGTAAGGTTCATTTCGTCTATCATTACTACAAAAGTACTAAATAAGACCGTAGTAAAAGTTTCCCCCACAGGACATTTTCTTTTACCGATATTAGGCGCGACTAATATCGGTATTAGGCTTCACTAATATCGGTATTAGTTTTCCCTAATACCGATATTAGTGACAACCCGGATCGAAGGGGCTTTTTTCCGTCACTCAAGGGGCTTCCTAAGAAAAACGCAGCCGCTGTGATGCCCAAGGAGAGAGCTACGTCTCCCCCCATACTCGGGAAAAGGCGATTGCCCCGGAGCAGTCAGGAGAGACGCTCCGGGGCAATCGTCGTAAAAGGGGTATGGGAAGATTACTTCACAAAAGTGAGCTCGCTGATCAGGCTGTCCGCCTTGCCCCACTTGTCCATGTAGTAGAGCATGGCACGGATGTCGACGCAGATGCAGCGCTGGAGGTTGGGCTCAAACTCAATGTCACCGCTCATCGCCTCCCAATTGCCGTCAAAGGCGAGACCGATCAGGTGTCCCTCGCCGTCAAAGACGGGGCTGCCGGAGTTGCCACCGGTGATGTCGTTATTGGAGATGAAGTCGGTGTGGAGCGCGCCGTCCTCAGCCGCCCAGCGACCATAGGTGCTGCTGTCCTTGAGCATGCTTACGATCTCGGGCTGGACGAAGTAGTCCTCCTTGCCGGTCGCATTCTTCTCCAGCATACCAACCGACGTGGTGTAGTAGTCGTACCAGCCGGCATCGTAGGGGCGGTAGCCACCGACGGAGCCGTAGCTGAGGCGCATGGTGAAATTGGCATCACTCGGCAGGGCACGGTCGGGCCACATCTCCATCAGTCCCTTCATGAAGAGCCTGCGGGCGGCGGCGTAGTCGTAGGCATAGGGCTGCATCTCGGCGGAGATCTTATTGACCTGCTCCATAATGCTACCTACCAGCTCCACGGCGGGGTCGGTGGGGAAGGCAGCCTTCAGTGCGTCGTAGTTGCGGAGGGCCTCCATCATCCGCTCCTTCTCCACCACGACAGAGTTGGCGAAGACATAGTCCGTGTACTTCACCACATCGCCGCCAAACTTCTCGTCGATCTTGGCGAATATGGAGGGGAGGTGCTCCGGGGCGACATTCTCCCGGATCACCCTCAGCATCGCCGGCGTGGTCGCCTTGGCGACGACGGGGTTGTAGTCCTTGTAGAGCTTGGTGCCGTCAAAGGCGCCGGGATCCTTGCCCGGCAGGGTGGCGAGGGCGCGGAGCTCGGTGCCGGAGAGTGCCTCGGTAAGGATCGTCAGGTCGTGCATCATCGGACCGATCTTCTCGAGGTTACGCTGCAGTCGGGGGAGCACACTTCCGTACTCTGCCCGGCGCTTCGGGTCGGCGGCGACCCAGCTGGCAAACTCCTCCTCGATGGCGCGCTTGTCGCTCTCGACGTCGAGCTTCTTGAGCCCGGCATTCATGCCGATCGAGTTTTTCCAGTAATTGGAGGAGCCGAGATACTTGCTGATGTACTGGATGTTGATGGCATTGTCCTTGGACATATACTCACTCCAGATATCCTGCTTGATGCCGCGGACGAGGATGAGCGGCTTGTTGTTATTCTCGATCCGGTCGACGACGCCCCAGGAGGAGAGGTAGCGGTCGGTGAAGCCGGGGAAGCCTATGGTCATGGAGTAGTCACCCTCCTTCACTCCCTTGAGGGAGATCTTGGCGTAGTAGGCGGGCTTGTAGGGGACGTTGTCGGCTGCGTAGTCGGCCGGCTTATTGTCCTTGCCGGCGTAGACGCGGAAGACGGAGTAGTCGATGGTGTGACGGGGCCACATCCAGTTGTCGGTGTCGCGGCCAAACTTCCCGATCGATGCGGGGGGGGCAAAGGCGAGACGCACGTCGGTGAAGACGTCGTAGACGATGAGGTAGTAGCGATTGCTCTCATAGAAGGGGATCACCTCCGCCTCGGTGTGCTTGTCCCCACCGTACTCCCTGGCGATCAGCTCGCAGCAGGCGCGGATCGCGCCATACTTCTTCATCGGATCCGGCTCCTGAGCCGCCACCGCCATAACGCGGGCGGTGACGTCAACCGTCTCCCTTAGGTAGCGCACCTGCAGCCCCTCGATCGGGAGCTCCTCAGAGG
>CAMXXM010000109.1 GCA_947253195.1 uncultured Porphyromonas sp. | reverse complement strand
GAAAGATGTACTTGCCCGCAGAGGCCTTGTAAGTTGTTTGGACTACTATGCGATTAGACACTCTTTGAAAGCGAATTAAACCGCCGTATGCCGAACGGCACGTACGGTGGTGTGAGAGGGAAGGAAACGAAAGTAGGTCAGAAAACTTTCGTTTCCCGACCTACTCGATTTCTAAACTGGCACCGGTCCTCCCGTGATTCGCTCTCAGGGCTCTTTGATCTCAAAAGCGGGGAACTCTCCTCTGCCCGCCTTCTTATTTCCCTTGAGCGTCCGGCGCACCCACTTCTCAAAGTAAAGCCCTCCTTCCTTGAAGTAGCTCTCATACTGAGTCTCTCCGCACAGATAAGTGAGCATCCACGCCGTGATTACAGGCATTGCCACTGGATACTTGCTATCCCCTTCCTTTATCCAGTTTGTGTGCGTAGTTCCCTTGAGTGAGAAGAAGACCCGCTTATTCGTCTTTAGTGTCTGATAAAATTCATAACCACCAATCGGTTCATTCGTGGGATCCACCTCTCCCGAAATGATCAGTGTGGCATTGGGCGTGGCGGAGATATCACAGCCCAGCTTGTCCTTTCCCCCTGCAACGGCATCCGTAAGGGCATTAGTCGTGCCGTGATAGGGCATCATGCTCACCACTGTCTTGATCTTACCCAGCAGCCCGTTGGGCTTCTTCATAGCCGCGACGTGCAGGACACCGGCACCTCCCATGGAGTGTCCAAGCAGGGCGATCTTTTGAAAGTCTATTCTGTTGTACAGCCGGGACTCAGGGCGCCGACTCTCCCCCTCGAGCAGGTAATAGACCGCAATGAGACCATCCAGCCACTGAAACGGCTGATTCTGATCCATGGCCGTATAATTCAATACCAGCATACCGTGCGATGCGAGGAGCTGTGCTATTGGTCGCATCTGATCCTTATTGGCGCCATAACCGTGTATTACGATCACCACAGGGAGCTTGCCCGTTTTCCCTTTTGGCAGATAGATATTGGGAGTGTTGCTCATATATTCTTCATCCACGGAGTAGACCGGATCGGCGATGTCCTCAATGGTATACTTGCCAGTCTTCCACCAATCCTCCTGCAGCTCCTGTCCGTAGAGTGGTGTCAGTCCCCGGAGTGTGAGGAGCGTGCCAAGGAGCAGGGTTACGATAATATTGTGTCTCATACGTCTCTCTTACTTAGTTGCTTGATTCTACATTGCGCACGATTCGGAAGCCGATCAGCTTATTCGTCCGATCCGGCAGATGCTTCTTTCGGTAATCCACCTTGAGGAACTCCGCGTTAGAGTGGAAGCTCCCGCCCTTTAGTACCTTGTACGTGCCGGTTGCAGGACCATTGTCACGCTCGTAGGTGCGATCTCCGTACCAGTCCTCTACCCACTCCCATACGTTACCACTCATGTCACAGATCCCCTCCTCATTGGACTTCTTGCTACCCACGGGCTTGGTGCCGTACTCCGGATTGGTAAATGCCTGCCACACCTTGGTATTCAAGATTGTCTGAGCTCCAAGCATCGCATTGTCCCTGTACCAGGCAAAGTTGCCGACGATTGCCAGAGGATTTCTGAGAGCAAATCTTCTGTCGTTCTCCCCGCTGGCCGCAGTGGATATCCATATCCACTCGGCCTCGGTGGGAAGCCGGTATCCGTTGGCATCAGGGTTGCGCCTTACCTGCTCCGGAGTGTCACCGTCAATGGCATAGACGGCGTTGAGACCGTCCTCTTGGCTGAGTTTATTGCAGAAGCGTACTGCATCCATCCACGTGACCGACTCTACCGGTCGCCGACCAGCATTTAAGCGGGATACGCCCTTAAGACCATTGCCGTTGAAGCGAGACTGATCCGGATCGGAGAAGTAGGAGGGATTACTGCCCATCACCCGGAGGTACTCCGCCTGAGTGACGGGGTACTTTGCTACATAGATGTTTCGCATCTTGATCCCCTCCGGTGCGGCCCGCAGGGCACTTTGAGTGGACACGCCACGGGCAAAGGTAAAGTACTTTGGTCGCATCCCGCCCGTGCCGGGGACAAAGAAGAGTTCGCTGCCGGTGGTCTTGGAGATCACTCCTGCCGTAAGAATGGCATACAGCTCCACATCACCCTCCAGCACGGTCTCCTTTGACACCACTCCCGACTCAATGGTTGGATCGGTGTCCTTGGTCCACCCGACGAAGCCCCTCTCGTCTTTTGATCCTTTCCTCGGCTCCAGCTCCGGAAGCTCCGGTAAGTATCCCTCCTCGGTCAGCTCCAGCGACTTGTTAGCGGTCGTCCTGTCGCTCTTGAATTGGAAGTCAGCCGGCACGACCAGCGTCGCATGATAGGATTCCAGCTTGGCCGTGAGTACAAAGTCAGTCGTAAGAGTGTGAGGAAACGTGACCGGATGCCCCTTGCCGTCCTCCCATCGAATGAACTTCCGCCCGGGCATCTCCACCTCGGGGATGTCGCTCTCCCGCAGCTCGGTGGCATCCTTCGGGACAGAGAAGACCAATTTCCGATTGCCATACTTCATCATCACGGGCGTTCGCTCCTCGCCCCCTGGATAAAGATTGATGGCCTTCTCTTCCCAAGGCTCTACCGACACGACGAACTTGATCGGTCCGCCCAGTATCGCCTCACCGGGCTTCTCCTTTCCGTCTCGGGGACGTGCGCTCACTTCCACCCCCACAGGCAGGTCGGCAGGCACCCCGTCTCCGAGGATTGGCTCCTGATACCCCGCTCCCCTGCTGAAGTCCAGCGTCACCTGATAGTGCACGCCGGCCTTCATACCGCCGGGTACTGAGAAAGGAACCGTCGCATACGCATACTTCCCCTCTTCGAGCGGGTAGTACTGTGTACCGGATGGTGTGGTGATCCTTATCAATATTCCTATGTAGGTTCCCCCGTTGTCTGCGACCCCGCCGATCTGCTCTTCCCTGTTCCACGCCGTAAGCACCTGAGGGATGAGCATAAAGTTACCGATGGCAGTGTTACCGATCTCTTGGGGCGTGTCATTCAGCGTGAGTACGTTGGCGGGGGCTGCCCCGAAGCTCTTGGGACTCGTAAGGTCTGTGTATCCTGTTAACTCCTCGTCTTGCTTTATCTCGTTGGGAAAGGTGAATGTCGCCTGCGACTGTATGCGTGCGATCTTCACGCCGGCCACCTCCACCTTGTAGGTCTTGTTACTGTTCTTCGCCTGCACAGAGAGCTGAGAGAGGAGGTGCTTAAAGTAGAGCGGAACTCCATTTGTGGCGTGTTCGACAGCTCGTCCCATAGTGCGCGCCACAATGATGTCCCCCTGCTTCTCCACGGTCTCAGGCGTGCTCAGTTTTATGCTCTTGTCGGTGGCGTCAGCAGATAGCGTACCATAGTCTCCGAGACCGTCGTACCCGATAAAATCCAGTTCATAGGTTGGCCATGGATGGGTACCTGCCGTATTCCTGACCCCCGTCCCCGTGGTTGGATCTGCGGCGGTCACCCTGTCCTCGAAGTAGAGCCGCCCCTGACCGTATGCTCGGACACTGAAGCCGCTCTGTGCTGGTGCGGAGACGGGCTCTTCGGTGCTTCTCAGTTGGTCACCCACAAAGGGATGAAACAGTATTTTGTCTCGAGCCTCCGGCTCGCCTATCTCCCTCGGACTCTGACAGCCAACGAGGGACAACACCGACAGTAGCAGCACCGCCACATGGGTTCGGTTTGTGATAACTCTGTACATTAATTTCTCTGACGTTTATGTTTTGCATCCTTTCCGCCCCGATAGGAGCATCAAGGTCGATAATGTTTTGCTTTTTGGCAGGGCGGTAAATCCGTCGTTTGCCGTAGATATACTGACTGAGAGTTAGCTGCTCAATCTTTGCCAAAGGTACCACAATTTATCCTATTACCATAAGGGACCCCCCTCAATTCTGTATGAAACTCAAAGGGCTAATTCGCATTTTGATGTGCTGGAAGGGGGAGGATGGTGAAAGGGGGATGTGAGGGATTCAGGAGAAGTGGAGGGCGATGCGGTAGGGAAAGAAGTCGGTGTTTCCGGCTCCGTAGTTGACGCTGATGAAGCGCCGGAGGTTTTGGTTGAGAGCCTCCGCCTTGGCGTTGCTATCCCTGCGGTAGAAGTACCGTCAAAAAAAGGGGGGGGGATTTTGACAGGAGGAAAGTTGTAATATTGCGTGTCTCCTCCACATTACTCTCCATCCCGCTTTGATGATGGGCTTAAGACTTGTCTTCTTTTTACTTCTGATCTGTTTTTCACAGGCATATAGGCTCGTTATACCGTCAAGACGCTTCGCATCCGTCCCGAGGACATAGACAAGATTATCAATGCATATGGTTTCCCCTCAACCATTCATTTACAAAGTAGCACCAAACTTCGGCGTGCGTTTGATCTCTTCTATCGTGCGTTTATAAGTGTTGAAAAAGGATTCTCGACCATCCTTCTCCTTCCACCGACGGCAACGTATGAAGATAAAAGCCTCTAGACTAGCCTATGGAAAAAGGATGGATCTCGTAGGAATTCATATACCCGCATAAGTCCACCTCCTTCAGCTCAAAGTCTCGACGGATCTCCTCCGGGACAAAGGCCGATATAAGCTCCCTTAATCTCTGCTGTTTCCTCTGACTACTTCCTCACCTATTATCCATTGTCTCCTCAGCAAAGGTAATCCCTTTTCCCCTCCCGTCCCTGTACATCAAAATGCGAATTGGTCCTTACTGTGTCGCCATGACCTGCGAGATGAGGGGGTGTAGAGGAAGCGAAAAAATGGCTAACTTCGCATCAGAATCAACCACGGCAACTTGATACACTACCGATAATGACTGACCCTGCTGTCCCCTCCGCTGAGACAACGACTCACCGAGCCGGACCGATGGCTAAGGAGATCCTCCTGATCGTCATCGGCTCCTTCCTTGAGGCGCTGGCGTATGGTGGCTTCATCGCCCCCAACGACATCATCCCCGGAGGGGTCTATGGTATCACCATCGCCCTCCACGAGCTGACGAGGGGGGTATTTGCCTTCGCTCCCGACGGACTGCCGATCGGGACGACGGCTCTCTTCTTCAACGTCCCCCTTCTCCTCCTCGCGATGCATAGGCTGGGGCTGAAGTCGGGACCCAAGACGGTGCTCACCTTTATCCTCATCTCGCTCTTCACCGACGGGATCACCCTCTTCCTCGACCACAAGCCGATCATCGACGACATGATTCTCGCCTCCTGCTACGGTGGGGCGATCCTCGGTGTGGGGGTCTTCCTCGTCTTCCGTGCCGAGAGCACGAGCGCCGGGACGGACGTGCTGGGGCGGATCATCGCGAAGGGAAGGAATATCAAGCTCGGCACCTGCATCATCATCATCGACTCGATCGTGGTCGTCTTCGGTCTGCTGGTCTTCCGAGACATCAAGGTGCCGCTCTACTCGTGGCTCACCATATTTATATATGGTCGGGTGGTCAAGTTCCTCTGGCCTGAGAACCCCAAGAAGGCGGTCTTCATCGTCTCCT
>CAMXXM010000108.1 GCA_947253195.1 uncultured Porphyromonas sp. | reverse complement strand
CTATGCGATTAGACACACTTTGAAAACGAATTAAACCGCCGTATGCCGAACGGCAGGTACGGTGGTGTGAGAGGGAAGGAAACGAAAGTAGGTCAGAAAACTTTCGTTTCCCGACCTACTCGATTTTGATTTCTGATGTTGGCTTAGCCCTTACGACCTGTCAGGATCATCCGATAGTAGTCGTGTCCCATAAATTTCATTGTCCTATCACGGCGGAAGCCAAGGCTGGCGTAGTATGCCTCTAAGCGAGGCTTATCTACATCAACCAGCAGCGAGACAACGCTGTATCCCAGCTCCTCAAGTCCGTAGGCAACACTACTCTCTATGAGCCTCATTCCTATGCGGTGCCCGCGGGCGGTAGGGAGGAGGGCCAGCGTATCGAGGTAGTACTCTCCCGGACCGGTCTCAGTATCACTCGGTCCCGCCCCATCCAGAGCGGCAAAGGTGAAGGATCGCTTAGCCTCGTAGTCGTCTCCCGGGTAGGAGATGAGGCAGCCTACTACCTCATCGTCGATCTTAGCCACCAGGGCATTGCGATAGGAGTAGAGGGTGTCCGTCCTTGCACAGATGTCCAGCAACCACTCGTAGAGAGTAGTCTGCTCCTCGTCCATCTCGTCCACGAAGTTGTACCGCTCGATGGCTGCCATGGCACACTTGGCGATCATGGGTACCATCTCCGGTGTCCCTCGGGATATGGAGATCTCAGGAGCGGGCTCGGTCTCTGCAGACATGGTGGGTGCTTCTTCTAAGGATCAGTACTCCTCTTCGTTGAAGAAAAAGTCCTCCTTGCTCGGATAGTCGGGCCAGATGTCCTCGATGGACTCGTAGCTCTCACCGTCGTCCTCGATCTCCTGAAGGTTCTCAATCACTGCCATGGGGGCGCAGGTGCGCTGAGCGTAGTCTATCAGTTCATCCTTGGTGGCAGGCCATGGTGCATCGTCCAGCTTGGAAGCCAACTCTAAAGTCCAGTACATATATTACTTCTGATTGATGGTTTCTACTTCGTTTTTCTACCTAATTATTAGGCGGGTGCAATGATAGACAATTTTCTCCTAATGGCAAAAATCCACTTACACATCGAGGTGGTAGTGGTGTATCCCGAGCTGTTCGTACGCCTCGACGAGTGCGGTCTCGTCATCGCTGAGGATCAAGACATGGTCACCCACCTCAAGGGGGGTCTCACCCTTGGGGATGAAGTAGCTCTCGTCCCGCTTCACGAGGATGGCGAGGGTGTGATTGGGGATGCTCATATCCTTCAGCAGGTTGCTCCTCTCGATCATCGCCGGGCTGACAATCATCTCAGAGAGCGTGCTGGTGAAGTTTTCCGGTAGGTCCACATCCTTGAAGACCGGTGTCCTCACCTCCTCGTCGACCAGCCCGAGCCACTTCGCTACGATCGTCACACTGCCGCCCTGTAGCGTCAGCGAGATGAGGGTGATGAAGAAGACGATGTTGAAGATCATACGCGCCTCAGGCAGTCCCTCTACAAGGGGATAGGTGGCAAAGATGATCGGCACCGCCCCGCGCAGCCCCACCCAGCAGGTGTAGAGCATCGCATTGAGCGGCATTTTCTTGATAAAGGGGAGGAGCGTCAGTGCTACGGAGAGGGGGCGACCCACCAGCATCAGGAAGAGGCCGACGATGATTGCCGGAAGAGCTACGCCCGCCAGCTCGTTGACATTGACCAGTAGCCCGAGAGCGAGGAACATCACCAGCTGGCAGAGCCACTGAAAGCCATCGAAGAGACGCATCGTACTCTTCTTATACAGCACCTCCGAGTTGCCTACCACCAGTCCCGATATGTAGACGGCGAGGTAGCCATTTCCTCCCAGCCGCGCCGTCGCTGAGTAGATGACAAAGGCGACGAAGAGCAGGAGGAGCGAGTGGAGTGCCGGAGAGGCGAGCTTCACCTTATTGACAAACCATACCGCTGCCTTGCCAAAGCCGTAGCCCAGTACCCCTCCGATACTGAATTGGAGGACAAACATCCAGAGGGCATTGCCGATCGAAGAGTCGCCGGTGTGGATCATCTGCAGCAGGATCAGCGTCAGCATGTAAGCCATCGGGTCGTTGCTCCCGGACTCAAACTCCAGTAGCGGCTTGACGTTGTGCCTGAGGTGCATCTCCTTGGATCGCAGGATCGAGAAGACCGATGCCGAGTCGGTAGAGGACATCACCGCGGCGCAGAGTAGCGCCACGGGGAAGGAGAGCGACTGCACCTCGCCGGGTACCCACGGCTGTCGGAAGAGGAAGTAGATAAAGGTCCCCGTCACCAGCATCGTCAGGAGTACACCCACCGTCGCGAGCAGCGTCCCACGGATCATCACAGGCTTGATCTCCTTGTAGTCGGTATCCATACCGCCCGTAAAGAGGATCATCGTCAGGGCAATGATGCCGATGGTCTGTGCCTCAGAGGCGGAGTTGAACTCGAGATAGCCCGAATAGCCGGCAAACATCCCCACGCCTAAGAATAGGAGTAGGGAGGGGATGCCAAACCTAAAGCCTGCCTTGCTCAGTACTAAGCCTATGGTCGCCAGGAGCGAGGTGTAAAAGATCAGCTGCTCTATCGCCATGGTGGTGGTATAAGGATCTCAATTGGTAGTAAAAATGAAAAAACGAGATGCTGTCTCTCCACGAGTGGAGTAGGCAGCACCTCGGCTGGAGAAGTGACCCGGGAGGGGCTCGAACCCTCGACCCATTGATTAAGAGTCAATTGCTCTACCAACTGAGCTACCGAGTCATACTTTATTTCCCCTGTTGGTAGGGGAGCTCTCTTGTGGATTGCTCTGCAAAGGTACAATAATTTTGCAGAAAGGCAAGGTGCCACGTGAGCTAATTTGACTGCAATGTATCTACCACGCTTATCATCAGTTGATTAAATTTCTGTTTTTTTTCTTATCCGTTTTCTGCTGATCGACAGCCATACGTAGCCGAGACTAACAATGAGACACACTTGGATCTTTGATCCTCAATGTAAAGCGAGAGCTGTCTGTAGAGTATTAGGGATGCCCTCAGACTAATACCAATATTAGTCAAATCTATTATCGGTATTAGAGATCACTAATACCGATAATAGATGACTCTAATATCGGTAAAAGGAATAAGGCTTTTCCCATGCTGATTGTCAGTCTATTGCGCTGATCGTTTTGTAACCTATAGATTATGATCATGTGTCTTAGGGATTGTGGCAGACGGCTCTGACGAGTTTGTTCCGTTCTGATCAATGATCAGGTCGACATAGACCGGGTAGTGGTCGCTGAAGCCACCGGTATAGTGTGTCCCTTGGAAGCTTCGTCTCGGTCGGTGACGTTGGTCTTGGAGGTAGTCCGGTGCATAGATCTCCATCGACCGACCTCCCACCCGTATGGCGCCTGTCTCGTCGAGGAGCGTACCGGAGACGATGATCTGATCCGGTAGCCAATACTGTTTTGCGAAGTAGTGGGAGCCCTTACCCTCCTTCTCTTTAGGGGTGGCAAGGTTGTAGAGTTGGTGCGGTCGGATCCCTGACGGCTCGTCTCCGGGAGGGATCGCTTGGAGACCCATGGTGAGAGCGGTATTGTGCGGGGCGTCGTTGAAGTCGCCCATGATCAGTACTCTGGCATCCGACCGCTTGTCAAAGAGGTCCTGCACCACTCGGTAGAGCTTGGCACAGACTCGCTCTCTATCCCGTGAGGTGGAGCGCACCCCGCCTCGTCGGCTCGGCAGGTGGACGACGAAGACATCAAGGAGCGCACCGCTGTGCCGCTGCTCGAGTGTCACCCAAAGCGTATTGCGCCCGCTACCCGATCGCTCGTGCTTTGTCCTCGGGTCGCGCCGGAGGGGGTAGCTGAGCAGGTCCCCATAGTGAGGGATCTCGTGGGCGTCTACGCGGCGGAAGACCTTAGGATCCCACAGGAGCGCCACGTCGATCCCTCTCGGGTCCGCCCCACGGCTGACAGCCATCCTGTAGTCCATTCGCCGGAGAGGCTTGGCGTCGGTCAGGTCGCGTATCACCTGGACATTCTCTATCTCGACGAGACCGATGAGAGCCGGGTAGTCCCACTCCCCTATGCGAGAGAGGGTGCGGGAGATACTCTCCACCTTACTCCGGTACCGCCCCTTCGTCCAGTGGTATGCTCCACCGGGGAGGAAGTCCCGATCGTCTGTCTCGGGGTCATCAGTAGTGTCGAAGAGGTTCTCCACATTATACGAGACCACCCTCCGTTGGATCACCTGCCCGCTCTCTTGTCCCATACCGGTCAGTGTGGCAATGAGGGTGAGGAAAAGGAGTGCGAGACGCCGTGACATGGCATCAGCAGCTTACTTACCTGCCTTGGGGGCGCGCTTAAGGATGTCGAGGATGTAGTCCCAAAACTTCCCTACCGATGCCACCTCCAGTCGCTCGGCTGGCGAGTGGACATAGAGCATCGTCGGTCCCACGGAGATCATATCGAGCTCAGGGCGCTTCTGGCGGAAGAGACCGCACTCCAGCCCCGCGTGGATGGCGTACACCTTGGGATCCGTGTCGTAAAGGGCTCGGTAGCTCTCGCAGGCAATCTCGAGGATCTGGGAGTCGGTATTAGGTTCCCAGCCGGGGTAGGGACTGTTCTCGTAGACATCTGCTCCAATAGCCTCAAAAGTGGCACGCACCATATCGCCCACCATGTCGATCTGAGAGTCGATCGAGCTTCGCTGGCTGGTGACTACCATCAGAGCGTCTTCCTCGTCCTCATTCTGCATCTTCACGGAGGCGAGATTGGTCGATGTCTGTACCAGCCCATCGATCTCACGACTCATCTCGATCACGCCGTGAGGGCAGGCGACGAGAGCAAAGATCAGGTCATTAGCCGTGTCGGTGTCGATGCAGTAGTCCGGCGTCTCCACCGTATCCAGCTCGACCCTCAGCCCCGGCTCCATCACCTTATACTCGTCCTGCAGATGGGTGCGGAAGACGTTGACAAAAGCAGCCAAAGCATCCCTATCCTCAGGTGCCACACCGATGACGGCATGTGCCTCGCGTGGAATGGCATTATCAAGGTTGCCCCCCTCGATGGAGGCGAGGACATACTCCACCTCATTGCCGAGACGGAAGAGAAGTCGGGCCAGCAGCTTCACCGCATTGGCATACCCCTTATCGATTTCGCTCCCCGAGTGTCCGCCGTGGAGACCGCGGACCTCTATCCGGGCGTAGTGCAGCTCCGGGTAGGCGTAGGCACGCTCATACTCCAGCTCTGCCACCGTGTTCTTTCCCCCGGAGCAGCCGATGCAGATCTCGCCCTCCTCCTCGCTGTCGAGATTGATCAGGATCTTACTCTCGATGAAGTCGGGTGCCATCTCCATAGCTCCGGTGAGACCGGTCTCCTCATCGCGGGTGAAGAGGCACTCGATGGGACCATGCTCGATTGAGTCGGAGGCGAGGATCGCGAGACAGACCGCATCACCGATCCCGTCGTCAGCACCCAGCGTCGTGCCGCGAGCGTGTACCCAGCCATCCTCGACATAGGTCCGGATGGCATCGGTCTCGAAGTCAAAGTCCACATC
>CAMXXM010000107.1 GCA_947253195.1 uncultured Porphyromonas sp. | reverse complement strand
CTACACCCATAAGGTTTCGTCGGCAGCGTCAGATGTGTATAAGAGACAGAGCCCTTAGGGGCCTCGTCCAACTTCTTCTTGATCTCACGGGTAGGTATGGTGATCTCCGCCAGCACACCTGCCGGAGACTTGACATAAGCGTAGTCGGTCCCCGGAGCCATCAGTTCACTCAGTCCCATATTGGCAAAGCGGGAGAGCTGTGGGACCTCGTTGGTGTGGGAGAGCTCCTGTATCGTCGGCACGTAAGCAAGGGAGTCGACCTTGCCGGTGGAGCGGCGCTTGAGCATCTGCTCCGTGCGGTAGCAAAAGGTCAGCGCCGTCCGCACGACGCGGATGACACTACCCGTACCGGCAGATACGCGGAAGTAGACACCGGGGAAGTACCGGTCAAAAGCAGCCTGACTCCGGAAGACCTCGCTCCCGGCGACCGACTTGTCGTAGAAGTCCTGACCGATCTCCCGCGCGATCGGGATGCGGATAAAGGTCCCCTTGCCCTCGTGCGGGGTGCCGGTGACTGCCATAAAGGAGGCACGCCCCAGCTCCTTACTCACGCCCCGGGTGTAGTAGTCGGAGATACTCTCGAGAGAGTACTTGCTGTTGCCGGGGAGAGGCTTATCGAGCCGGTATGCCGTCACCTCCACCAGATCCTTTCCGTAGCCTGAGTAGCCATCGTAGTAGAGCGTCAGGAAGGCGGAGTCGATGCGGTTATCCACCGGCTGATCGCGGAAGAGGAAGCCCTCCGGGCAGTACATCTGCGTGAGATACTCCGTCTCTATGCCACCAAACTCCTGATTGGGGATCCGCCCGATGTAGCCGTAATTGGAGCTGACATACATCCTATTATATTGTGTGCCGGAGGTGCTGCTCCCGGTGCCCTTCATATCGGCTGAGATGGTCCGATAGGAGAGGTCAAAGGTGGTGTCAAAGGACTTAAACCGCGTGTAGTCCGGCATCATCCCTACCCCCAGTGTATTGGACCGATCCTCGCACGAGACGAGGAGGAGACATACGCCCACGAGGAGGGAGGCGAGGGACAGGCTAAGCTTATGAGTCATCTTGATCATGAGTGATGGCAAATGGTGTATCAGGAGACAAGCGAGACCGGAGCGGTCCCCATCTTGCTCCTGCAAAGGTGACAATTTTATATCAAAGAGAGGGCGGCAGGGGTCACATTTCACTCAACAGCCGATCATAGAAGGCATCCACAGCATCAACAGACTCGTCCATATTGTCGTAGTCCATCACCGGCAGGCTGAGCTTATCAGCCGCATCGCGCGTCTCATCACTAATATCGGACGTGGAGAAGAGAAGACCATCGACGTAGCTGAAGATCAGCTTGTAGAGATCGTCTCGCCGCAGCGAGGTGCCATCGAGAAGGTCGTGCTGTATACCGTCGTACTCAAGCACCTTAGTGAGATCCTCACCGAAGGGCGTCTGCGGAGTCATGTCGTAGATCGAGAAGACCACCTTGGCACCCGACAGAGCGGGATCGTCCTTATAGAGCGTACTGAGGTAGAGCGGTGCCAGGGCGGAGAACCAGCCTTGGCAGTGAATGATGTCCGGAACCCAGCGGAGCTTCTTCACCGTCTCGAAGACACCGCGGATAAAGAAGACTGAGCGCTCGCAGTTGTCAGCATAGAGAGTGCCCTCCTTGTCGGTCACCGTCCCCTTGCGGGAGAAGAAGTCGTCATTGTCGATGAAGTAGACCTGCATCCTCTGCGGTAGAAGCGATGCCACCTTGACCACCAACTGGTGTACCTTATCATTGACCGTAAGATTGACATCCGAGAGACGGATCACCTCATGGAGCTGATTGCGCCGCTCGTTGATGGTGCCGTAGTTGGGCATAAACGTGCGGATATCATGACCACGAGCGAGTACGCCGAGAGGTAGGATCTTGGACTGATCGCTCACGCTCTCCTCCACGTAGGGCGATATCTCCTGAGCGATGTACAGTATCTTCTTTTTATTCATAAACTCTGATATTCTTTCCAAGCTACACCAAAGATACCAATTTTTCAGCTCTTTTCAAAAGTTCGGCACTCCCCTCGGCTCATACGACGTAGCATTTTTGGTACCTTTACCTGCCTGATCGTATAGACCAATCAATCTAGTTTTAGCTTTGCAGAAATCGACTTTCCTCACCCTACTCCTGTCAGCGCTGGTGCTCTGCTCTCCGGTCGGAGCTCAGACCCCGAGGGACGATAGTCCGGAGCTGCTCTTCAGCGACTTCTACAGTCGGGCGCTCTGCCTTGAGCCCCTTGACGCGGAGAGCGACCTCTCGCCCTACATCTCCCACCTCTGGCTGGCAAACCTCGCCGACTCGGTCCGGCCCGCAGCGCTCTCCGACATCGGCTTCCTCCTCACTCAGCAGGGACAGCCCGAGCGAGCCCAGGCGTATCTCATGCGCGCCTACCGCATGTCACACGAGGATCACCTGATCGGTGAGCCTCTCGCCCGACTGGCGCTCGCCAATCAGGACTACGGTACCGCAGAGGAGGTGATCACGGAGCTGCTGGCAAAGGTGCCGGACGACCACTTCCTCCTCATCCTCCTGCAGCAGGCGTACCGATCGGAGGAGAAGTGGGATAAGGCGATCGAGGTGGGGAAAAAGATCGTCGAGCTGAGCAACGATGACCCGCGTCAGGTGTCGGGACTCTCGGGTCTCTACATACAGGCGGGGCGTCAGGCAGAGGCGCTGAAGCTTCTGGAGCAGTACGGCAAGGCCCACCCGGGCGAGCCGACGACACAGACGGTACTCTTCTACCTCTACCTCTCAGATGGCGACTACGACCGCGCGGGCAAGGCTCTGGAGCAGCTGCGCAAGCAGGGCAACGACAGCGATGCGCTGCGGGTGGCAGAGGTGACCTACCTCGCTCGTCAAAAGAGGTATCGCGAGGGGGCGAAGTACATCCTCCGCCAGTCTCGGAGCGAGGGGATCGACCCCGAGCAGGTGGAGTCGCTGATCCAGACCTTATATAAGGAGTCGCCGAGTGCCACGGAGGCGCGACGAGAGATGGTGAAGGTGCGACCCGACATTGCCAAGCTCTTTCCCCACACCCCGCAACTCCTCCTCGGGCTCTCGCAGGATCATCTGCTGCTGGGCGACACGGTCGCCGCGGAGGGGATACTGGATAGGTTGGTGGATGACCGCGCGGAGCTGGTGTCGCCTTACATCTACTTCACCGAACGCTATGCGGCTGCCAAGGATACAACTCACCTGAGGCACTATGCCGAGGCGGGCCACGAGGCACTGCCGGAAGAGGGGGTATTCCGCCTTTACTTAGCCCTTCTCGCAGTCAATGCAGGCGACACAGTCGGCTATCGCAGGCAGCTGGACGATGCTCTGACGGTGGTCTCGACGGAGGACCGCTTTTACCCTCAGTTGGCGCTCCTGCGGGCGGATGACCTGAGTGGCGGGGGAGACTTTGAGGCGGCAAGGCCATACTATGAGGCAGCGGTGAGCCAGCCACTGCCCCCGGCGTACAATAACTACGCCTACTTCCTCACGGAGAAGTCCGGCACCCCGGCCGACCTCGACAAGGCGGAGAAGCTTGCCCGGCAGGCGATCAAGCTGGAGCCCGACAACGGGACCTACCTCGACACCTATGCCTGGGTGCTCTACCGTAAGGGGTCGTCGATGCTCGCCCTGATCTATATCAAGAAGGCGATCGAGGCGACGGAGACACCCGACCCGACGCTCTACGAGCACCTCGCCGAGATCCTCACCGCCGAGGGGCGGTACGATGAGGCTCTCGAGGCGTGGCGCCACTGCCTCGAGAGCGGGGGCGACACGAAGAGGGTGGCACAAAAGGTGGAGGCCGTCACGGAAATGAAAAAGAGTAAAAAAACCGAGCCGGTGACAGACTGACTCGGAGATGATTAGTCACTTAGATCAAGGAAAAGCACCATGAGACAGACCACACATAGACCTGCGTCCCTCCTTCTACTCCCCCTACTGGGGCTACTCCTACTCGTTGCCACCTCGTGCGGCTCGCGGAGAAGCTCCGTCGGTGGCTCAAGAGCTATTGGGACTCTCTCCAAGAGCGAAGTGATCCGAGGCTATGCCGCACTTCCCTCCTACCCCCTCGCTGATGTGCGCGGCATGCTCTCCGTCTCGGCGGGCGACAGGGGCGATCTCTCCAGCGGCTACCGGATGTCGATCTACCCGGGGGAGGCGATGGTGATCTCGGCGAGGCCGATGGGACTCTTCGAGGCCGGTCGTGTGACGCTGCTCCCCGATCGGGTGGTTCTGCTGGATAAGATGGACCGCTACGGCGTGGATGAGGCACTGGACGTCACGCCGGCGCTGCCGGTCAGCATCCTTGACCTCTTCGGCTCCGTCAGCACAGCGCGCCTGGAGGAGATGAGCATGACCCGGGAGCCGGGAGGGTACCGCTTCACCGACAGGGACAGCGGGAGCGAGCTCTTCATGGACCTAGACCTCAATCTCACCGGCATGTCGATCAAGCTGCCGAGGAGAGCAGGCGGGGTGACCGTCTCCCTCTCCCACTTCACCACCATAGCCGGCTACCGTCCCCTCCCGCAGCGGGTGAGGGCGGAGCTGCGTATGCCCTCGATGGGCGACCCTGCCACACTGACGCTTACGATAACCGACTACGACACCAAGCCGTCGATGAAGCCGGACAAGGCGCTTCCCGACGACTATACCCGACTCAGCCTCTTCCGGCTTATCTCTGTAATCCTCGGCAAATGAAGCACCTCAAGACTCCCCTCTTGCTCCTCCTACTCCTCTCCCTCTCCCTGACACCGCTCACGGAGGGGGCGGCACAGACGACGAAGAAGTCGGATGTGGTACGACAGCTGGAGAACCAGCGGAAGAAGATCCAAGAGGAGATCAAGCGGATCTCTGCACTCCTGACCCAGACCACCTCTTCGTCCAAGAATACCCTACAGCGCATCTCCCTCCTCGACCGGCAGATCCGCGCACGTAAGGAGGCAATAGCGATGATGCAGCGCGAGGTGACTGCGCTCAATGGTCAGATAGATGAGCTGGAGGTGCAGCTGGATTCGCTGCAGGTGCAATTTGACCGCAAGCAGGTGAGCTACATCAAGTCGATCCGCGCCCTCCAGACCCACCACTCGACGGAGGATATGATGATATTTGTCCTCAGTGCCAAGGACTTCGCCGAGGGGATGCGTCGGGCGGAGTACCTGGGGCAGTATGCCAAGTGGCAGCGCAATCAGGCGGAGAAGCTGAAGGCTCTCCGCGCCGAGATAGAGGCTCAGAGGGCCGAGCTGGAGCGGGCGCGCGATAATCAGCAGCAGCTCCTCAATGACAAGACCGCCGAGCAGACCGAGCTGCAGGCGGATCAGGACACTGCCCGTCAGGAGGCAGGCCGACTGAAGGGGAAGGAGAAAGAGCTGCGACAGCAGATCAAGAAGCAACAGCAGCAGGCCGCCGCCCTCGACCGGAAGATCCAGGAGCAGATCCGAAAGGAGGTGGAGGAGGCTCGGCGAAAGGCAGAGCTGGAGGGATGTCCTTTTGTCGCCACGGTCGGCTCCTTTGACGGAGTCCACGTG
>CAMXXM010000106.1 GCA_947253195.1 uncultured Porphyromonas sp. | reverse complement strand
GATTTAGAGTTCACTAATACCGATATTAGAGATCGTTGCCACGGGATCCGCTGTCTGTCGAGAGGGCGGGGGCGGGGTTGCACCCCTTGCGGGTGCCCGCTCCTTAGTCACGGGTCGAGGGGCGCAGCCCCGATGACCCGTGGATCAGCCGGTGCATACGACCTCGACCCCTTGTGGGTCGCAGAGCAGGCATCCCCATAACGGCGACCCGCAGGGGTGCCTCCCCGCCTGCCATCCCTCCGGGGCTTCGCCCCTGCGGGATCAGCAATCGAATGCATCAGGGGAGGGATCTCCCCACGGACCTTCTTGACCGCTCCATTAACGCGTCCAAAAGTGAAAGCATTGGACTCTTTGTGATATTTCACGCAGTCGGCATCACATTTTTTCGTCCAATGACATAATATTGAGTACCTTTGTGTAATAAAAGGCGAATCATTTCATTTATATTGTACGCACACTATTTTCATCTTCATCACTAAAAAAACATTTTGTATGATTAAGAAACTGACTCAGGCTCTACTCGCCCTCACCCTCGTCGGAGGGATGTCGGCCTGCACCCAGCGCGGGGGCAATGAGACCCCCGAGCCCAATTCCTCGACAGGCAACACCTATATGTCCGTTGCCATCTCCACCACTCAGTCCGGCAATATGCCGAAGGCTGCTACTAAGGAGGACTCCAGATACAACGAAGAGGGCGAGTACATCGGTCGCGACAAGATCAACAGCCTCTCCATCTACGTGATCTCTCTCCCGGAGGGTACGGTAGAGAAGAAGGAATTCTCCAACCTTGCGCCTCTTGCCGGTGACAAGAACGACTACCGCACCAATGCGTGGAAGGTCAATGCCGGCAAGAAGGAGGTCTATGTCGTTGCCAATGCTCCCGCTGCCATGAAGAGCGCGCTCGACGCAGCCACAAACAAGTCTGAATTTGAGACCGCCTACAAGGCAGCCTATGACATCACCGGCGCCGACGGCGTCCTCGTGGGCTATGCCCAGTATGACGGCACCAACGACATCATCGTGATGAACGGCAAGACCGAAAAGCCGATGGACGTCGTGGGCGGCATCAAGAAGGATCAGGCTGAGGCCGGCACTGCCAACTGCGCCAAGATCGAGGTTCGCCGCCTCGTGGCCCAGACGGTAGTCACCCGCAATGACGACCCCGCCAACCTCACCATCAAGGCTGAGCGCAACGGCACTGAGACCACCCTCGCCACCCTCTCGGAGCTGAAGTGGGATGTGATGCAATTTGAGAAGACCACCCACCTCGATCCCGTGCCGATCGCGGCCGGTAAGGATGCCACGCGGATCAACTTCTGCGAGACTCCCTCCTTCGGCTTTATCCCCTCTGCCACCGTGGCGTACACCGGTGCAACCGGCAAGTACTTCTACCACAAGATGAGTGGGCTCGACGTGACCACCTTTACCCGCGGGGCAAAGGGGAGCAACGTCGGCAACATCGTCGGCAAGTCGATGAAGTTCGTCACCGAGACGACTCACCAGCTTGGAGGCAAGCTTGCCAAGGATGGCGGCACCGCCCCCTACACCGGCTACCGCAAGGGCAACACCCCCTACGTCATCGTCTCCGCCGTGGTTACCCCGGCCGATGGAGCATGGGCTAGCGCCACAGAGAAGACCGGTTACACTGCCAAGAAGGACCTCTACCTCGGTCTGAACGACGGGAAGTTCTACAGCGACAAGACTGCCGCTAAGGCTGCCAACGACAACGAGGACAAGAATGTCATCACCTACAAGGGTGGCGTCTGCTACTACGTGGCTTGGCTCAATCCGGACAACCCCGCCGAGCCTGTCGTCTCTCCGGTGCTCCGCAACAACATCTACCACGTCAACATCAAGTCCTTCAAGAACATTGGCTACACCGGCAACCCCCTCAACCCGGGTCCCGAAGATCCCAAGGACCCGAATGATCCGACTCCCGATCCCACGGAGCCCCTCTACCCCGTAGACACCCACATGGCTGTGGAGATCACCGTGGTGAAGTGGGGCGTACACTCCTACGACGTGGAGCTCTAAGTAAAGTCCATGGGGTACTTTAGCTGAAATCCCCTCAGGCAGGAGGCGCCTGACCGCCACCACGCTTGTGGCACTCCTCCTGACGGTACTCCTCGCACCCGGCTGCCCCAAGGAGCGTCCCTCCGTTGAGGCCCCCGCCGAGTCGCCCGGATACACCACCGACGGCCGGGAGGGCAGCACCTATATGTCCCTCGCCCTACGCGGCTCCAATCCACCGGCACCGAGCCAGCAGACCGAAGACCGGGCCGGTGGTAACTACCAAGTCACCTGGCAGAGCGACGACATCATCGACAACTTCGCCGTCTTCATTATTTCCGAGGACAGCCCCGAGGTAAAATGTATCGCCGGTTCTGTGACCGATACTAACTTAGCAACATGGAAATCGGAAGAGCAAGAGCTGCTCCTCAAGCCCTTCAAGACCAATCCTGTCAATAAAAAGGTCTATGCATTTTTCAATCCACCCACGGCGTATCTAAAAAAAGCTCCAACAAACACTAATTGATGAGGTTGCGTTTGAAAACCTGCTCAAGGAGCCCATCCCCTTCCAAGGAGCACAAGGGGTTACCTATGAAGGCAAACCCGCAGACATGGATGCATTCCATCCCGATCCCCATATTGCCTCTAAGCAACTATATATAGGACCGGGCAAAGATGGATTTGGTCAAGATGTAATGCGACCTTTTGAACTTGAAAATATTCCCTCTTTCAGGGACCAAGGAGATGTCAAGAATAATGCCGAGTTGGCTGCCCTGAAGAAGAAGTTGAACGATAAGTACCCAGATATTCCTATACTTAAAGAAGAAATAAAATGGATCAATGAGAAGTATTCGAAAAAGGAATACGATGCTGGAGACGATGTCACTCCTATCACTTATGCCCATGGCATCAACCGCATCTACTACTCTTTGGATACGCAGAAGTTTTACCTCAATTACCACGATATTCCTGTGAAAAACCGTGGTGATGTGACCCATCAGCTAAAGACGACCGACCCGTGGCTTAAAAATATGACCAGTGCGATCCAAACCGCAAGGGCAGCGATACCGACGGCCACACAGGAGTTGCTGGATAAGTTTAGCGGGGTGCTGAATGGCACCATCAAGGCTGAGACGCTTACTCCTGATGAGCAGCGTGCAATGGACTTCTACCTCTATGGCAGGGTGGCTCCCGACCTGGTTCCCGCTTTCAAACCGGGTGCCGGGAAGTATGACTATATCGACCTGCGCCTCGGCTACGTGGAGGAGTACACCGCCAAGCACAAGGACAAGGTGGTCAACTATGAGATTATGACCCGATACCGTGGAACAGATACAGCAAGCAGGACAGGCTACAATGAAAATCAAATGTTACACACCCGCCTGCTGATGGTCTACTACTCATGGGTGAACCCCAACACCACAGACAACCGCACGTGGTTCTCCTCGCCCGTATTGCGTAACAACATCTACCACATGCACATCACCGGCATCACGCAGATGGGGCTGTCGGGCATCCCCTTTGTGAAGAGGCCTACCGACTCACGCTTCACCTATCTGCATAACATCGCCCCCGATGAGAAGGTGCCAGCGAAGGATGAGTATCTGCCTATTCAGAACCCACATATGGGCATACAGGTAACTAATGTCGGCTGGGGCATACACAGCTATAAGAAAAAATTCTAATTCAGAGCCAGATATGACTACGAGAATTCTACATACGACACTTGCTCTCCTCTCGCTTCTGCTGCTCGGGGGATGCCATCCGATGGTCTATGAGCAGATGGACGACTGCCCCCGTGAGGTGGAGGTGTCGCTCTACAGCCAGTCGCCGTGCGACGCTCAGCCGACTTACCCCGAGGACATGACCTCCGTGCTCCTCGTCGCCTACAACGACCGAGGCGAGGTGGTGGCGACCGAGACCCATAAGGGAGCGGTGACGGCGGAGACGAGGGTACGCATGACCCTTCCCACTTCCGACCCGGTCCGGGTCGTCGCTTGGTCGGGTCTCGACGAGGAGACCTTTGACCTCACCCCCGGTGCTCGGGCGGATGAGCTCTTCGCGGCACTCCGTGCGGGACGCGACCTGATGGGGCGGGTGATCCGACAGGGCGTGACCGAGCGTCTGCTCCTCCCTGATCTCGACAAGACGGGGTCAGAGTCGCACACACGGGTGAGCGTCAACCTCCTCGAGCTGACCAATCGCATCACCATTCACGTCCTCGGGCTGGATGAGCCGGAGAAGATCTCCATGGAGGTCACCTCGGCCAACGACCGCTACGGCGGTCTCGGGAAGCTGCTCGACGTAAGAGGTCGGAGTACCACCCCCTACAGCTACCCGGTCGCCATCGAGCGGAAAGCGAACACCCACACCGGCAAGCCTAAGCCGGGTTGCGTGCCGGAGTATGACGGCGAGGTGACGGGCATGGTCACCACGCTCTCTATGGAGAGCGGTCACGAGAGCTTCCTCTCCATACATAAGGAGGGGCTCTCCGCACCGGTCTATGAGGCAGACCTGGTGGGACTGGTGCTGCTTGCTGCGAAGAAGGGTGCCCCCGTGGACCTGCGCTGTGACCATGACTTTGTCGTGGAGCTGAAGGTGCGCCGCTGCCCCGAGTGCGGCGATGGATATGAGGCTGCGTCGATCACGGTGAATAACTGGCAGGTCCACAGTGTCGACATTGACGCCGATCGGCTGTAAGCAGGCGCGCGTGTGGGAGTGAGACAGATACATTGTCTCCAGCGTCTGTGCCGAGGCACCGCCCTGCTCTCCCCTGTCGTCATGCTGTCACCCATCACACCCATGGCACTCCGCATCCTCCGAGGCATCAGCACTGAAGTGCTTCGGTCCGGAAAGCTGTGGGCACTCCTGCTGCTACTTCTTACCGCCTGTCATGGCGAGATCTACGGCGACTTCCGCCCGGACCCCGGTCCGGGCAGGGTCGCCGTAGTCATTGACCGACCTCAGACGGAGCTGTCGGAGGATCTGGAGCGACTGCGTACCAAGTGGGACGTACAGCGACTCACCTTCTTCGTCCCCCTGACCCGTCGCGCCGACAGCCCGCTGAGGATCCCGCTGGTGGGACACCTGCAGAGACAGCTGCCCCGTCCCGGGGAGAGTGACCGAGTGATACGGCTGACGCCGGTGCTTCGTCCTGCGGTGGCACTGCTCGAGATGCATACCGCCGGGGCCGCCGGGGTGCAGTCGGTGGAGCCCGCCTTCCCGGTCGACCGACTTGACGGGGGACTCTTCGGCTACCCCTACCGGCGCGAGCAGGATCGGTCGCACGAGATGCGGTACTACCCCCTCACACCGCAGGAGGAGGATCCGACGAGCTACTACGTCGGGCTGCCGGAGGTCTACTGCTACGCACCTGAGCAGAGCCGCTGGCGGGGAGTGGAGGGATCCTCCATCCCGCACCTCAGGATCACCCTCGCCGACGGGGCGGTGAAGATCCTGCCCCTGATGACGCTCCCTCCCGACCAACGACCGACCGACTACGCCGACTACCTCCGCATCGCCGGGGAGGAGGCGCCCATCGGTGT
>CAMXXM010000105.1 GCA_947253195.1 uncultured Porphyromonas sp. | reverse complement strand
GAGCGGGCGATAGAGGTGGCGCTCTACTTTCGCGACCACGATGAGCGGTACCTTGACCGTCCGCCATTAGAGGGACCGATCTACTGCCTCGACATCTCTCGCGAGACCCGGCGGGGGCGGATCTCGGAGCGCCTCAGGAAGAGGCTTCGTGAGGGAATGGTGGAGGAGGTGGAGAGACTACTGCAGCACCTTCGCCCCGAGCAGCTCACCTACTATGGGCTAGAGTATCGCTACGTCACCGACTACGTCACCGGTAAGCTCACCTACGAAGAGATGGAGCAGCGCCTGGAGGTGGCGATACATCAGTTTGCCAAGCGGCAGATGACCTGGATCCGTGGCATGGAGCGGCGCGGGCTGACCATCACCCGGATCACACCCGCAGAGTCTCCCGCTGCCACCGCTGACCTGATCCTCCGAGACTACAGGCAGAGGTGAGGGAGAAACGGACCTGACGCTGTGGCGTCACCTTCCTGAGGTTAGAAGCCTATTGTAGGAGGAGAGGATCCTCTGACTAAGCTCTGTTAACGGCTCGCCGACCCGGCTCGCCACAAGGCTATAGATCGTCCGGAGCGGGAGGTCACTCTCGTCGGTCTCTATGAAGTAAGGAAGCTGTGGCACCGCATCCCAGCGGTACAAGGGATGGAGGCTGACCTGTATCTGCGCCTCCTCCAGCTGTCGCAGAAGTGCCGGCTTGCCCCTAAATCCGTGCACCACCCACACGCCTTCGGGGTGTGACCTCCGCTCTCTCAGCAGGAGGTGCCACCCGCCGACCACGTGTAGGACAAGGGGGCAAGAGAGCCGATCGGCAAGGGCTATATGGCATCGCACGAGGGCGGTCTGCTCCTCCATGGAGAGTTGCGATCGACGATCCCACCCACACTCTCCGATGCCGAGAAATCGCTCGCCCAGCTCTTCGATCCGCCTGAGGAGCAGTCCCTCCGGGTCGGCATACCGCTGCTCATCCATCGGGTGGATCCCGATAGTGAAGAGGTCCGATCGATCATCGACCTCCTCGCCCGGCATAAGCGAGCGAACCGCGATGACTGAGGAGTCACCGCGGTAGCGCTCTATATTGGGCAGGTGGGTGTGGAAGTCAAGGAGTCTCATGGCACCGGATCATAGCCGCTGCCGCCCCAGGGATTGCACCGCAGCAGGCGCCAGATGGCTAAGAGAAGACCCTTGATCGGTCCATGCTTTCGGATCGCCTCGATCGCATACTGGCTGCAGGTGGGTGTGAAGCGACAGGCGGGTGGCGTGTGAGGGCTGATATACTTCTGGTAGAAGCGGATCGGCAGGATCAGTAACTTGCCGATGAAGGCACCGATGCTGTGTATGACAGACTTGAGACTCATAGGGCAGACCCATTCTTCATCTCCTCGCAGAGCCGTCCGATAGACTTCGATACAGCTGCAGAGAGCCGCTCTGAGCGGGATACGTGATCACCGATGTAGAGCAGACCGACCAGCAGTGTGCCCTGACGCTCCTCTGCAAGCGTCCTCAGGGGACCCTTCTGCAGTCGCCACGCCTCTCGAGTGCGGCGCTTGATCGTGTTGCGATCCACCGCGCGGCGGATAAGCCGCTTGGGGACGGAGATAAGGACCCTGAGGGGCTCCTCCGAGGGCTCCTCAAGGCGCCAGACGACTCGGTACGGGTGGCAGACGAAGCGCCTTCGACTCTCAAAGAGTGCGCTGATCTCCTCCCTCAGATAGAGCCGCTCGCCCTTCGTCAGCCCATACTCCTTCATGAGGTTACTTAGCCGCCTTCTTCTCCTCCCGGAGATAATGCTCTAAAGCTGCGGTCATACTCGGGTACTCACGTGTCGGAGCGCTGATGTGCACCTGCAGCCCCGCCTGCTCAAGATCATCACGTGTGCCCTCGCCGAGACAGCCGATGATCTGCTTCCCCTGCTGATACTCGGGGTAGGCAGTCTTGATGGCAGAGAGACCATTGGGACTAAAGAAAAGAAGAAAGTCGAAGGAGTCAATCTCCTCCGGCGTCAGCTCAGCGTAGATGATCCGACAAACGTCGCAAGTGCTCACCTTCACCTTAGTATTTTCCAGCATGGCGACGACTTCCGACTCCCGCTCCTCTATCTCCGGCACGAGATACTTCTCCTTGTCGTGCTTGCAGATGATGGTCTGGAAGTCCGATGAGGAGCCATTCTTCTCAGGGAAAAAGATCTTCCGCTTACGGACGGTGATAAATTTCTGCAGGAATAGAGCGACACGCTCCGAGGCGCAGAAGTACTTAAAGTCCTCAGGCAGCGTGCAACGCAGGTCGCTCACCAGCTTGAAGAAGTGTGTCGTGATGGTCCTCGAGGTGAGGATCACCGCCGTATGCTTGAGGATATCTACTTTCTGATCACGAAATTGTCGAGCCGTCAGGGTCTCAAAATGGAAGAGTGGATTGAATACCAACTCTAGCCCATACTCCTCCGCCAGTTGATAGTAGGGCGAGTTTTTCTTAGGAGGCTCGGGTTGTGGAACAAGAACTTTACGTGTCTTTGTGGACATTTGTGATATGCTACTGATTCACACTTAGAGAGGCGACCTTGAGCCCAAAGAGCAAGGGGCCTATTTCGCAAGCGCAAAGGTACAAAATAATATGCAGGGGATAATGTCTCAGGTGACTGAATATCTGTATCTCTCTGTAGCACAAGAGTATTCTGTAGACCACATAAAGACCGCCCGAGAGGGTCACGAGAGTGGTGGCGCTCACGGACGTGAAGAGTCGCAGGAGGAGCGGCAGGAGGAGCGTATTTGCAGCAACGATCATTAAGATCAGGTAGTCCGCCCACCAGAGCGAAATCTGGTCGGGGTGGCAGAAAGTATAGACCATCCACGCCTGTGCCACAGTGACCGTGAAAACGAGAAGTACCACCCTGAGAGCGACCCTCCCCACGCTGAGCCAGAAGCCGGTGACTGATAGCGAGGCGAGCCCGCTTGTCTCCTGCAACAGGAGTGTCACCAGCAGAGAAACCAAGAGGAGGCTCTCCAGCAACCCCATAACGAAAAAGCCTACAGAAGGTAACATTTCCCGCACTCTCGGGATCGCTCTCGGTGGAGCAGTGAGCAGTAGCTTGACACGCCCTCTGCCTCGAGACTTCAGGAGCATATGGTAGAGCAGTAGGGACAGCGCCACCAGTACCAGCGTCGTCGCAAGCAGGGTGTCGGTATAGTCCGGCGCAGAGTCAACGTACTGCGCCGCCTCGTACCCATCAAAGGCGGGCCAGGCAGAGTGAGTCTCTACACTTAAGCTCGACAACAAGGTGACCCCTCTACTTCTTCCTTAGTCTTTCCCCTCGCTCACCGGGCACTCAGTCATCCACGCCTCCGATGCCGGGATGGCTCGCCAGACCCTCTCAGGCAGCTGAGCGAGGGCGCGGTCCTCGGCGTGGTGCATCTCCGTCTCCAGCTCGAGCGTCACATCGTCTTGACCGCAGAGATGGAGTACCCCATGGATCATCACCCGGAGCAATTCGCTCCCGGGCGTGACGCCAAGCTCTGCCGCATTGAGCCGGACCTGATCAAGCGAGATCAGTATGTCCGCCACCAGCACCTCATCATCGTCTCCACTCGGGAAGGTGATAATGTCGGTGTAGTAATGATGGTCGAGGAACTTGCTATTCATCTCGAGCATCTGCTCATTGTTGCAGAATTGATAATTGAGCTCACCTATGGTCTTGCCATAGCCTTCGGCCACAGACGTGATCCAAGCGCCCACCTCTCGACGGAGAAATGGAGGGACAGCCTCGCTCTCTGAGTAATAATGAATAGCCATAGACTCCTGTGTACTATTTTAGATGGGAAACACCAGCCCTCCGGATGCGCCTTTGCTTCACCTAGGAGGACACTGCAAAGGTAGTCATTTTATTACAGCCCGCTTAGCCCGTTTCAGGACTTTGGCAAGAGACCCCATATCGAAGTCTGTACTTGCCCTCCGACTTGTATGGATAAAAGAAATGCCCCTGACAAACGGGGGCATTTCTTCATGATTTTCAAGTAACCTTGAGCGGATCACTGGATCAGCTGAGAGCGACGAAGCAGCGCGTCGACCGTTGCATCCCGACCCTTAAAGGCTCGGTACAGCTCAGCCGGATCCTCCGAGTCGCCCCGCTCGAGGATATTCTCCCGGAAGCGATCGGCCGTGGCGCGGTCGGTGAGGCCGTTGTGGATGAATTCCTCAAAGGCATCTGCATCCAAGATCTCGCTCCACTTGTACCCATAGTAGCCGGCAGCGTAGCCACCACTGAAGATATGGGTAAAGGAGGGACTCATTGCCGTCCCCACCGCATGCGGGAGCAGCTCCAGCCCCTTGCGAGCCTCAGCCTCTACCGCCTCGATGTCGGTAGGCAGGGCCTCCGGGTCGGTGGCGTGCCACTTCATATCCAGGTAGCCAAAGGTGAGTTGACGTATGCAGCCATAGCCATCGAGGAAGAGTGCATTCCGCTCAATCGCATCGAGCAGGTCGTCCCCGATCTCCTCACCGGTCTCGTAGTGCTTCGCAAAGGACTTCACGAAGTCGCGCTGGCGCATCCAGTTCTCATTCATCTGCGACGGCAGCTCCACAAAGTCGTGCTCCACATTGGTCCCGCTGAGGGAGGAGTACTTCACGGTCGTCAGCAGCCCGTGGAGGGCGTGACCAAACTCGTGAAAAAGCGTCGTCGTCTCGTCGAAGGTGAGGAGCGAGGGTTTATCGTCGCTGGGCGGGGTAAAGTTGGTCACCAGGCTGATCACCGGGCGTACCCCCTCATACTCCTCCACATAATTGGTCATCCAGGCACCGGACCGCTTGCCCTTACGAGGGAAGTAGTCAAGGAGAAGTGTCCCCAGCAGCAGTCCCTCGCGCAGCACATCGTATGCCTCCACATCGGGATGGTAGACCGGAAGCGCGGGATTACGGTGGAGCTCTACTCCATAGAGCTTGCCGGCGAGGCCAAACATCGCCTCCACCACGGACGACAGCTCAAAGTAGGGTCTCGTCTGCTCCTCGTCGTACTTCAGCGCCCTCTGGCGATAGAGCTCTGCATAGTAGCTCCAGTCCCACGGCTCCAGCCTAGTTATTTGATCCCTTCGCTCCGCTTGGTTGGCTATCGTCTCCACCTCCTCAAGCGCCTTGGCGAGGTAAGCATCGCGCAGCCTGTCCAGCATCTGATAGACCGCATCGGGCGTCTTTGCCATCTTCTTGGAGAGTACCAGATCGGCGTAGGTCTCGTGACCGAGGAGCTTAGCAATGGAGTGTCGCAGTCGGACGATGTCGTAAATGGTGGCGATGTTGCTCGTCTCTCTCGAGGTATCGAAGCAGAGCGTACCGCGGTCGCAGTAGATCTGCCTGCGGGTCTCCCGATTGCTGCAGAAGCGCATCAGCGCACTGTAGGACGGCATACTTAAGTCAAAGATCCAGCCCTGTACGCTCTCCTCCTTCGCTCTCTTCCGAGCCTGCTCCAGTGCTGAGGAGGGTAACCGCCGGAGAGACTCCCCGTCGAGGACCGAGAGACGATAGGCATTCTGCTCCCGCAGGACGTTTTGCCCAAAGCGGAGCGTCGCCAAGCTCAGCTCCTTACGCAGCCCCTTCA
>CAMXXM010000104.1 GCA_947253195.1 uncultured Porphyromonas sp. | reverse complement strand
TACAGGCGGGGCACATCTGGAAGCTCACCACCCTCGCCTTCATCCCACCGACGATAGCGGGGCTGGTCTACGCCTTTCACCGAAGATACTACCGCTTGGGATTCATCGTCATGGCACTCTTCACGGGGCTGCAGATCCTCTGCAACCACTACCAGATGAGCTACTACTTCGCCCTCCTCATGGCGGGGATGATCATCGCCTGGGCGGTGGAGGCCGGTCGTGCCAAGGAGTGGAAGCACTTCGGCAAGGCGTTGCTGGCGGTGACGCTGGGGGGCGTCGTCGGGCTGGGGCTCAATGGCTCGGGTCTCTACCACACTTGGGAGCTGCAGCAGGAGACGATGCGCGGGGGGAGCGCCATAGCGACTGAGGGCAATGGTGAAGCCTCCTCCAAGGGGCTCTCGCGGGACTACATCACCGCCTGGAGCTACGGCGTGGATGAGACGCTGACGCTGCTGATCCCGGATGCCAAGGGGGGAGCGAGCGGCGCCATCGGTTACGATGAGCCGGCACTGAGTAAGGCGCGGGTGGAGAGTCGGGCCTTCGTGGCACAGCAAAACCGCTACTGGGGCGATCAGCCTTTCACGGCGGGACCGGTCTACGTGGGCGCCTTTGTCCTGTGGCTGGCGCTCTTCGGCATGGTGGCGGGCAAGGGCCCGATGAAGTGGGCGCTGCTGGCGGTCTCCCTCCTCTGCCTCCTGCTCTCGTGGGGGCACAACTTCCCCGGGCTGACCAATTTCTTCATCGACTATGTGCCGCTCTACAATAAGTTCCGCACCCCCTCATCGATCTTAGTCGTCCCTGAGCTGACGATACCGCTCTTTGCCGTCTGGGGGCTGGCATTGATCCTGAGGCAGCCGGACAGGCTGAGGAGCGACAGGGGGGCGACGATCACGGCGAGCGTGCTGACGGTCGGTGTCGCACTGCTCGCCTACCTCTTCCCCTCCATCGGTGGCTCCTTCATGTCGCAGATGGAGCAGCAGGCACTCGCTCCCTACCTCGCGCAGATGCCGCGGCTGATCGATGCGGTGGAGGATCTCCGGAGCGTCAGGACGGCGATCTTCAGGGCTGATGCGCTGCGGTCGCTGATCTACCTCCTCGTGGGGATGGGCATCCTGCTCCTTCTCTATAGGAAAAAGGTGAAGCCGCTGCCGACGCTGGCATTAGTGACACTGCTCTGTCTCGTCGACCTCTGGACGGTGGACAAGAGGTACCTCAACGACTCCATGTATCACCCGCGGACCGACATTGCGGCAAAGGTGCAGGAGCGGACGCCGGTGGACGAGCAGATCCTCAGCGATCCCTCCGAGGCGAGGGTGATGAACCTGTCCGTCGATACCTTTAATGACGCCACCACCTCCTACTACCACCGCTCCATTGGTGGCTATAATGCGGCCAAGCTGGGTCGCTATCAAGACCTGATCACCGGCTATCTCTCCAAGCTGGATCGGAATGTCCTCCGGGCACTCAATACGAAGTACTACATCGTGCCCGACAGCGTCACCGGTCAGCGGCTCGTGGTCGACCCCGAGGCGTACGGCGACGGGTGGTTTGTCTCCGACATCCATATGGTCTCCAGTCCGCAGGAGGAGTATGATGCGCTTGGGCAGCTGCCGCTCGATCGTGTGGCGGTGGTGAATCGGTCGCTTGCCGAGGGGCTGCCCTCGGGCACACTCCGTGACAGCCTGTCCACGGTGACGCTCACCGACTACGCTCCCGACCGGCTCGTCTACAGGACCTCCAATGCCCATGCCGGCCTTGCGGTACTCTCTGAGATCTACTACCCGCACGGCTGGGAGGCGCGCATTGATGGCGAGGAGGCGAAGATCCTTCGGGTCGACTACTTGCTGCGCGGTCTCGTCGTCCCAGCAGGGGAGCATGAGGTGGTCCTCACCTTTGACCCCAAGACTCTGCAGGTCACCGAGACGACCGCCTACGCCTCCTACGGCGTACTGCTATTAGTAATCGTTGTGAGCGGTCTCCTCTACCATCATCACCGGCGGAGGGATGAGGAGCGAGAGGCGTGAGGCAGATCCACCTGGCTCAGGTCGACTCCACCAATAACTACCTCCGGCGACGTCTCGCAGAGGAGCCGGACCTGGAGGAGTATACGGTCGTCACCGCCACCGATCAGACCGCCGGGCGCGGTCAGCCCGGTCATCGCTGGGACGCGACGGCGGGGCAAAACCTCACGATGACCCTGCTCCTCCACCCAAGTGACTTGATGGAGGAGGGGGGGACGCTCTTTGACCTCACTATCCTCACCGCTCTCGCCGTGAGAGAGGCGCTCCGGCACCAGCTCCCACCGGGGGTGGAGGTGAAGGTGAAGTGGCCTAATGACCTCCTCGTCGGCGGGCGAAAGATCTGCGGCATCCTGATCGAGAATAGCTTCTCCTCCTCTCGCCTTGATGCGAGCGTCGTCGGCATCGGGGTCAATGTCCTGCAGGAGCACTTCGGTGAGGGCTATCCGACGCCGCCCACCTCGATAGCGGCGGAGTGGCGTCGCGCCGGAGGGACATCGCCCTCGGGCGACAGCTGGCACGACCGACTGGTCTACGAGATCCTTGAGGCGCTCGAGACGTGGCGGAGCCGACCGGTGAGCCGGCTCCGGGAGGAGTATCACCGCTGTCTCTTTGGGCGGGGAGAGGCGGCCTGTTTCGCTCGACCCTCCGGCGGGACCTTCTACGGGATGATCGAGGGGGTGAGTCCCGACGGTCGGCTCCAGATCCGCGAGCTGCCCTCGGGGCACCGGTCGCTCTACGCCTTCCGAGAGGTCTCGATGCTCCTCACGCCCTCCCTCGACCGACTCTGGCGGTGGACGATCTGATGGTTCACTCCTGCAATAGGTGTTCCCGGTGACCCTTTTTTACTTATCTTTGTAGAGTTGTTAAAGTAAAACTGCTCTCGTGGGGTGCCATCGTAAGGTCGATGAGGCTGTGAGCCGGACCTCAGGTCTGTGAAGTGAATATTATATGACAAGCAAGCGAAGTCTTATCTCGTCCCTATCGCGATCTTATCTCAATCGATGGATCGTGCTTGCGATCGACATCATCACGGCACTCTTCTGCGCCGTCCTTGCCGCCTTCGCCACACGCTACTTTGTCGGGATGCCCGAGGTTGCGTTACGGACTTTAGTCCCTGCCAGCTTGGCTGCTGTGGCTGTCGGTGCCGCTGCAGCCGACTTCCTCACAGGAGTCCATAAGCAGATCTTCCGCTTCACGACGCTCAGGGTGAGCTTCAATCTCCTGATCTCCACGCTCATCAATGCGTTTCTCTCCCTCCTCACCCTCTTTGTGATCAACGTCACGCTCCTTCACCTCACCTTCTCGCCCAAGGTGATCCTCTTCTACTGCGGGAGCTACGTCATCTTCACCTACCTTATCGCCCTTGCACTCCGTGGCGTGATGGTCTTCCTCGCTCGCCGTCTCCTCATCAGTACCGATGGACAGATCAGCCGTAAGCGGGTCATGGTCTATGGGGTGAAGAGCAACTCGTCCGGTGTCTCCTCCCTCATCGAAGGGAGCTCGACCTACCGGATGATGGGCTTCGTGACTGACGACCCCGGGGTGGCCGGTCACGAGATCAACGGTCACCGGATCTATCACGTGACCGGGCGCAACGACCTGTACCTCCTCAAGCGCTCCAAGAGTCTCGACGGGATCCTCTTCACCGACCGACGGGACTTCCTCGGAGGGGGGGAGCGAGTGGTGCAGGACTGCGAGTCGGTACACCTGGAGACCTATCTCCTGCCGGCCGTCTCCGAGGCGAGCAGTGACACGATTGCGCTGGAGAGCGTCCGCAAGATCCGGATCGAGGATCTCCTCTTCCGAGACACCATCCATCAGGATAAGGGGGCAGTCCGCCGGCTCTACGAGGGCAAGGTCGTCATGGTGACCGGCGCTGCCGGCAGTATCGGGAGCGAAATCGCCCGCCAGATCGCCTCCTATGGCGTCCGCCGGCTGATCCTCCTTGAGATGGCAGAGTCGCCCCTCCACGAGATCCGCCTGGAGCTGGAGCACGACTACCCCGACCTTGACCTCGTGCCGATGATCGGGGACGTCCGTAATAGGGAGAAGGTGGAGATCGTCTTTGACCGATACCGTCCGGACATCGTCCTCCATGCCGCTGCCTACAAGCACGTACCGCTGATGGAGGAGCATCCCTGCGAGTCCGTCCTCGCCAATCTCTCCGGCACGCGCAACGTTGCCGATATGTGCGTGAAGTATGGAACTGAGCGGATGGTGATGATCTCCACGGACAAGGCGGTCAATCCGACCAACGTCATGGGTGCCTGCAAGCGCGCCTGTGAGATGTATATCCAGAGTCTCGGTAAGGCGATCCGGGAGGGTCGCGTGGAGGGGAAGACGATTTTCATCACCACCCGCTTCGGCAACGTCCTCGGCAGCAACGGCTCCGTGATCGGACTCTTCCGCCGGCAGATCGCATCCGGGGGGCCTGTGACCGTGACGCACAAGGATATTGTCCGCTTCTTCATGAGTATCCCCGAGGCGTGCAGCCTCGTCCTGCAGGCGAGCACGATGGCGGAGAGACCGCAGATTTTCGTCTTCGATATGGGCGAGGCACACAAGATCGACGACCTCGCGCGCCGGATGATCCGCCTCTCAGGCTTTGAGCCGGACAAGGACATCCAGATCGTCTACTCCGGACTCCGCCCCGGGGAGAAGCTCTACGAAGAGGTGCTGGCCACAACGGAGAATACCGAGCCCACCACGGTCGACAAGATCCGCATCGCCAACATCCGACCCAATGACTACGATGACGTCAGCGCTCAGGTCGCCAATATCATCGACACCGCCCGGAACTTCCACACCGAGGAGGCGGTTCGCGAGCTCAAGGTGCTGATCCCGGAGTTTGTCTCCAATAACTCCCCCTTCCAGAAGATCGACGAGGAGCTCCACCGCTCCAAGTGATGGGATAGAAGAAAAGGGGCTGCGTTGTCGCCATGACACGCAGCCCTTTTTTTTGTATAGTCTGACCGTTACTTGACCACCTCGCCCCGGATGGTGAGGACGGATGGCCCCTTCTTGCCATTGCTGTAGACCGAGATCGTCTTGACGAAGGGATAGACGCGTCCCGTGGGATCGTAGGTGACGGTCACCTTACCCTCCTTACCGGGAGCGATCGGATCCTTGGAGAAAGAGGGCGTAGTGCAGCCACAGCTCGAGATCACACGAGTGAGTACGAGGGGCGCATTGCCGACATTCTTAAGGGTAAAGACGAAGGTGACCGGTCCGTCACTCTCACTGATGGTGCCGAAGTCATGCTCCGACTCGACAAACTCGATCGCAGCCTTCTTGCTGTCATCTTGCTGCAGCCCCTGTGCCATGGCTGTCGCCCCGAAGAGGCTCAGCACAAGCAGGGAGAGCAGGTAAAGTGTACTTCTTTTCATCATGTTATTTCTTTCCATTATTATCTGATTGTGAGCAATTACCGATACGGAGTTACCTTACGTATATGGACAAAGGTACGAAATTATTCGTAGGCCATACTCTCCTACTCTCACACGGATCCTTGGACACCCCTCCTCTGCCGTCCGTCTAATATCGGTAAAAGAAAACTCTAATACCGATAAAAGAAAACTCTAATACCGATAAAAGAAAACTCTAATACCGATAAAAGAAAAC
>CAMXXM010000103.1 GCA_947253195.1 uncultured Porphyromonas sp. | reverse complement strand
TACACCCATAAGGTTTCGTCGGCAGCGTCAGATGTGTATAAGAGACAGCTCAGGCGGAGTGGCTCCTCCACCGTCGTCCACTGCTCCCCGCGGTTCCGCCGGTGGCGCTCCACCCGACGCTCGAAGTCCTCATCCATAATCCGCGCCGTGGCGAGGTAGACCGGATGATCGGAGAGCGACTCTGCCAGCGACTGCGCATAGCGACTCTTCCCGGAGCGAGCACCTCCGGTGACATAGATGATCCTATGCTCCATCGATCAAAGGTAGTTCATTAAGGCGATGAGGATAAGGAGAAGCGCCATCAGCCCGGTGATCAGCCAGAATTGCTTGGAGGCGCTCCGACTCTTCCTACTCTTCCCCACGGTATAGACGCTGTCGGTCTGATCAGCCTCCGGCAGATAGCCGGCCTCCCGGAGGATGCGAAGCGCTCTCTCCTCCTCTATCGCGGGCACCATCAGCGAGACGCCGCCGGTCAAGCCCGGCACCCGCCCGAAGACCTGTGTCCCCGTCTCCCCGGAGACGGACACCATGATACTCTCCGACCGGAGGAGCGTCTCCGCCAGCCGTACCTCCTCGAGGTTGAGGGAGTTAAAGACCTCCACGAAAGCCTCCCCCTTATTATCCCTTTCCATAATAGTCACTCTGTCTCTTGCGTACGGAGACCATCTCCATACCCCACAAAGGTCGCTTTTTTCCCCCGCCGAGCCAAGTCTCAGCAGCCGGGGCAAAAAGCACCACCCACGCTAAGGAAAAGCCACTGCGCCCCTGACACCAATACCGAGATGCGAGGGCAAGATAAGTCCCTTCAAATCGACAAGCTATAACTCTATGAAAATCAGCCCTCGCACTAATACCGATATTAGGCTCATCCTTTACCGATAATAGAGTCGACTAATATCGGTAAAGGATGAGCCTAATATCGGTAAGAGAATTTTCTCAAAGATCAGGAGAGAGAGCAGCCAACCTGCATCGATGGCACATTGCTCCCGCCATGGACCTGAGCAAGGCCACCACTGAGTCCCTCGTAAGTCACTGCTGCTCCATAAAGCGATCCTCACGCAACTGCTCCAGCCGCTTGCGGGCATAGAGAGCCCTCGGGGAGGGTTTCGACCCGGGGCACTCCGCAACTCAAGGTACGTCTCCAGAGCCTTAATCTCTGATGGGGTATCTCCCAGTTCCCTATACGTCAGAGCCTGCCTGTATGGGATGTCCGGCAGGTCGGGGGCAAAGCGACTGAGATCTCCGAGATGGCGGAGCGTGGAGCGATATGCCCCTCGGAGGAAGTCTGTCTCTGCCATCAGGTCGTGGTAGCTCTTGAGCACCTGGATCCGGAGCGGGGTCCGCTCCATGAGGGAGTCCACCTTGGCGAGGTAGAGTGCTGACTCGGTCGGCTCCTTCTGCTGTATATAGATGGTGGCGAGGTCGATCATCGGGAAGGGATTGGCCTCCTCGGAGATCTTTATTGCCTCCTTCAGCACCGGGATCGCCTGCGTGAGGGAGTCCTGCTGCATAAGGGACTGACCGTGGTAGTAGACCGTATTCATACTCCTATCCCCGGCGTGGTAGAGGGTGTCAAAGTCGGCATAAGCATCATCATAGTAGCCGGCACCATAGCTGACTGCTGCACGACGTTGCCTCACGGGGCGATTGTCTGGATACTGGTAGAGGAAGTTATTCATCATCGCCAGACCGAGAAAACCGACTCCCTGCTGCTCGTAGAGGTCGGAGAGCCTGAGGATATTGACGATATTGTATGGAGAGAGCCGCCTGATCTGCTCGCGGACGGTGATGGCGGAGTCCGGCTGCTGCATGCTCTCGTAGATCCCCGCCAGCAGTTGCTTGTCGATCACGGAGTCCTCCTCCTTCGCCAGCGGCAGGATCAGTGCCTTCGCCTCCTCGTATCGGACAAAGGAGGTGAGGACGCGGGTCTCCTGCCGGAGCATCACGGGGCTCATGAGGCTGTCGGGGCAGCTCTCCAGCAGCTCCAGAGCGCGGTAGTACAGCCCCTCATCGATCAGTCGCTGCACCTCCGCCTCGGGGTCAGTCACCGACTGGGCGACCAAGCTGAGAGGAGAGAGCAACAGACCGAGGAGTAAGGCAAGGCGGTATCGGCTCATCTCTCGATCGGATTATAGGGCAGATCCAGCATCGGATCACCTCCAAACTTTGCAGACACGCCGAGCGCCTTCATCGTCGCCTCAGAATTGGCATACAGTGAGCGGACCAGCTTCTGCAGCTGCTCCTTAGTGGTCTCCTTCTGATCCCACTTCCACTCAAGCATTTTCGGCTCTCCATCCATACGAAATCCGATGCAGGTGTAGTGGTAGTCGTCCTCTCCATCATACAGCTCCAGGATCAGACCCGGGAGCCCTCCCAGCTTATAGGGACCATAGGAATAGGGCAGATCGGGGGCAAACCATGCCGTCCAGTGCCGTCCGCCGAAGTCGCAGGTGGCCACCTGGCACTCCTTCCCTGCGATCTCCCGCTTCTCCTCCCCGAGCTGCCAGTCGAGGCGGGGACGCTTCTCAGTATAGCGCATCACAGGTGCCGTCATTGGGAGGCGGTAGTCGACTGTGACCTCATCAGCGGAGGGCAGACCGGTGTATACGACGATCGGGAGGACGTGCTCATTCGTATTGAGGAGCACGCTGCCATCCTCGCTCTTGAGATCCAGGTCGCACATGATCCGCGAGTACTGCTTGCTCATCTTCTTCCCTATCTCGAGCCACACCTCATCGGTCACAAGGGTGGCGGTATCTGAGGGGTCAAAGTGGTAGGTCATCCTGTACACTGCCGTCAGCTCCACCCTGTCGATGCTGTCGCCATCCGAGACAGGGCGGCAAAAGGTGGCTATCTGTCCCGATGCCGGCAGGACGATGCCTAAGGCAAGGGCAAGGGCTGTTAAGAGGGTAAGTAGTGGTTTCATGATCGTGAAGGTCTATGTAATGGTGGTAAATAAAAGCTCAGAAAGTGAAGTGAGTCCGCACCATAATGGTACGGGGTCGCAGTGGGTAGCGTGAGATCAGCTGACCGAAGTCTGTGTAGGTGATAGCGGAGTAGTCTGTCGCTCCGAGGAGGTTTTGTCCCACGAGAGCGATGCGCCACTTCTCCGATGGGAGGTAGGCAAGCTCTCCCCCGACGAGCAGGCTCTCTCCCCGACCTGAGTCGTGGCGGAGGAGGGAATGCTGACCCTCCACATTGAGATAGAGTCCGGGGACGATGGTCCAGCCGAACTTCAGCTGCTGACGGAGGCGGAGGGATCTAAAGGCTGAGGACTCCCCATAGTCGGTCTGAGAGAGCTGTGGGCTGACTCCATACTCCAGCGTCAGACCCTTAGCCGGTGCCATACTTATGCGGAGGTGCGCCCTCAGCAGCTGACTCTCGTAGGGCATCCGCTCGCCACGGGTCATCACCTCCGTGCTCATCCGGTCCAGCGACAGATCGAGGATGGTCGCGAGGCTCCTCCATCCAAGCCCCTTGGAGATCTGCAGGTCCGCACCCAGGTCACTCCAACGGTGAGGTCCGGGGCAGTGGCGGATAAGGGTAGCCTGGTCGGTCACCCGCACATCATCGAGGTAGTCAGACCATACCGTCGCCTGCCTTCCCCTCACAAAAATCGAGAGCAGGCGGAAGACATCCGAGTACGTGACCCGCACATGTGAGGAGAGCGTATGATCCACATAGGGAGACACCTCCTTGGTATCGCGGATCGTGCGGTAGTCCATATACAGCGTGCCGGGGAAGAGGTGCTCCGATCTCGAGGGACGATGGCTGTAGGTCGATCCTCCGTCTATGGTCCACTGAAAGTTAGGCTTCCACTCCAGATACCCCGAGGGGAGGACAAACCAGCGCCCCGACCCTCTCTGCCCAAGGTAACCTGCCGGCAGAGAGAGGCGTGCGAAGAGCTTCCGCCCCTTGTACTCCAGTCGCTGACCTAAGCTGATCTCCGTCGTGGGGAGGTCAAGTAGGAGAGGCACACGGAACCTGTCCAGCCTATAGTCGATGGAAAGCTCAGGACGATATCGCCAGTGGTCTGCGGGCTTGATGTCTACGAGAGCGAAGCCGAGATACCCGCTCAGCTGCTGTCTCTCCAGTCGCTGAGTAATAGGCTCGGCAGCCGGGGTCATCGCCTCATACTTGTCCTGAGACTGACGATACCCAAGGTCAAGCCGTAGCTCGTAAGGCAGCCACACCTGTGATCGGACAAGGCGGAGGCGATTGCTGACGGCACCGACTCTAAAGCGAGACACCCGCTCCGTGGTCTGCTCGTCAGCCGCCACGATGCTGCCCGGCTCATGCAGATCCATGAGCGAGAGCTCCAGATGATCACTCAGATATCGGGAGCGCTTATTGAGCTCATAGTCACCCTCGAGCTTCGCCTCGTGACGTCGCTCCCTCAGCTGCGTTATCTCGGATAGAACGAGCGGAGGATCGACATATGAGGTCACCCGATCGCTCCGCTTACGGAGGAGGTTGTAGGTATAGTGAGATCGGATCTTCAGCTCCACACTGTCCCGAGGGATGATAGCACTGCTCTGCGAGAGGTAGGCTGTAGTATTATCGAGGTAGCTCTCCTCGGGGAGATCCCCGGGAGGTGAGTAGGTGCCGGATACTATGGGATATACCACATCAGACTGTCGCGTACCGAAGACAAGAGGATCTGCATCCGGGTGACCGGTGTTGTCGAAGTAGCCGAGCAACAGGTGCTGACGCTTCTTTGTGAAGTGGTGAGCCGTCAGCTTGTCCTGGCTGCGCAGCCCTTTACCATAACCGCCGGCAATATCGACTGCGGAGCTCCACACGCCCTTGGCGTGACCGGATAGCTTTAGATTGACTGCCACCTCCTCTGAGTGCTGCTTATCCTGTAGCGCACGGATCTTCTCGAAGGACTGAAGGATCTCGATGGCAGAGATATCCCTCGGTGTCACATTCTCCGTGATCAGACCATATCCACCTTGTGTCAGATCCACGCCCTCGATCATCACCGTGGTGATCGACTTGCCGAGGTACTCCAGCATCCCGCCTTTCTTTACCCTCATCCCGGGCACTCTGGCGAGGACATCCGTTATCACCTCATCGTGTTCTCCTGCCAGCCTCGAGACCACATAGCTGAGTGTATCACCCTGACGGTAGACCGTGGGGGCGGTCACCAGCACTTCGCGGAGATCTGTGGCTCTTGGCCTGAGTCGGAAGTCTTCACGGCGAGAGCTATTCTCCACAAGCCTTACCTGTCGCTCGGTGTCCATCCGGTAGGCTGCGAGAAGGAGCTGCGGGAGGGACGACTGAGGTCTCAGCTCATAGAGACCGTCCGACCCCGTCATCGCAAAGGCAATGACGGTGCTGTCTCGAGGACTCATCGCCACCACCGTCACCCCGTCTGCATCCGCATCACCCTCCACCTCCACTCGACCGCTGATGAGACACCCACTTATTTCATCCTGCGCTGACATCGAGATAGGAACGGTGAAAAGAGGTAGAAACAACAAGAATCGACTCTTTAAGTAGAAGAGAGAAATATCAGAGAGGTCAAACATCATCACCTACATCTTTTGCCGCTAAAAGAACATTCAAAGACAATAGACTGGTCACTTCAAAAGGAATATAATCCAATAAAATGGGTGGATAATCATTCATTGGTAATTCAGTCTACACA
>CAMXXM010000102.1 GCA_947253195.1 uncultured Porphyromonas sp. | reverse complement strand
CCATTCTGGCTGTCTCAACCCTCCTCAGGTGTCAACCTATTTCAGGGTAAGACATTGGTCTGCTAGAAAGTCGGGACGTAAGAAAAAACAATCAATAAGTACCCGACAAAGTCAACAAATCTATAGGCTGTGGAATTGAGGGTTCCTTGAGGACTTGGGGAAGTGAGAGTAAAGGGGTAACTTTGACGAGGAAGAGACCTACACTCAAAGCTTAACCGATCGGTCTCACTCACTACTCACCTATATTAAGTTTATGAAATACGGATACATCAAGGTGGCTGCTGCCGCTCCCTTTGTGCGTGTCGCTGACTGCTTCTACAATATTGATCGGATCGAAGATCTCGTCAGACGTGCTGTGGATCAAAAGGTGGAGGTCCTTGGCTTCCCTGAGCTGTCGATCACCGGCTACACGGCCGGTGACCTCCTGCTGCAGCCCTTCTTGCTGGAGCAGGCAGAGGAGGCGGTGCTGGAGCTTGCCAATCGCACTGCCAACACCGACATCCTTTTCTTTGTCGGTATGCCTCTGAGGGCAGAGGAGAAGCTCTACAACGCGGCCGTCGGCATACAGGGCGGGCGTATCTTAGGTGCCATACCGAAGACTTTCCTGCCTAATTATAGGGAGTTTCAGGAGAAGCGCTGGTTCTCCAGCTCCTATGAACTCGCCTACTCGACGATTGAGATTGGGGACCAAGAGGTTCCTATAGGTCACGACCTGATCTTCCGTCATAAGGACGTCGGTATCGGAGTGGAGATCTGTGAGGATATGTGGGCACCGATCACTCCCGGAGTCCGTCTGTCGCTCCATGGGGCTCACATTATCTTTAATCTCTCGGCAAGTAATGAGAATGCCGGAAAGAACTCCTACCTCCGTGCGCTGATCTCAGGGCTCTCCTCTCAGGCGATCAATGGATATGTCTATAGTAGCTGTGGTCATGGTGAGAGCTCGACAGACTTGGTCTACACCGGTAAGGCATTTATTGCGGAGAATGGTACGATCCTGAAAGAGATGGAGCGCTTTGACCTGAGTGAGAAGCTGATCGTCAGCGACATTGACATCGCTCGCATCAGGACTGAGCGGATGCTCAATAGCACCTTCCGCACTGCGGCTACAAAGTATGCGACAGAGAAGCTCATTGTCGTCCCCTTTGACCTCTCAGAGCAGGATGACGACTATGTGATGACACGTCCCGTGGAGCGCAATCCTTTCATGCCAGGCACAGTGAACCTTGAGGAGCGGAGTGATGAGATATTTAAGATCCAGGTGACCGGTCTCATGCAGCGTCTTCGCCACCTCGACAACCCGAAGATGGTCATCGGTGTGAGTGGTGGTCTGGATAGTACGCTGGCGCTACTCGTCTGCCGTCATGCCTGCAGGGTACTTGGGCTCTCAACTCGTCAGATCATCGGCGTGACGATGCCTGCTGAGGCAACGAGCGACCGTACAAAGTCCAATGCGGACAAGCTGATGGAGCTCCTAGATATTGATAGTCGCGAGATACCTATCAGCGCAGCAGCTATGGATCACCTGCGGCTGATCGGTCATGATGCAGCGACACAGGACACGACCTACGAGAATGCTCAGGCACGCGAGCGGACTCAGATACTGATGGATCTGGCAAATATGGAGGGCGGCATCGTCATCGGTACCGGAGATCTCTCGGAGCTGGCTCTTGGCTGGTGTACCTACAATGGCGACCATATGAGTATGTATGGCGTTAATGCTTCGATCCCCAAGACCAGCGTACAGATGATCGTCACTCACCTCGCCGAGCAACCGGATGTGTCGCCGGAGCTCAGGAAGGTCTTGCTTGATATTGTGGCGACACCGGTCTCGCCCGAGCTTACCTCCACCTCCCCCGAGGAGGGACGGATCACTCAGCGTACCGAGGATCTGATAGGGCCATACGAGGTACACGACTTCTTTATCTTCCATATGATCTACAGCGCCTATTCACCGGCTAAGATCCTCTACCTTGCTCAGAATGCCTTTGGTGACGACTATACGAAGGAGCAGCTCAAGGAGTGGATGAAGATCTTCGTGAAGCGCTTCATCTCCCAGCAATTCAAGCGCAACTGTAGCCCCGACGGACCAAAGGTGGGAGCGGTCTCACTCTCCCCGAGAGGCTGCTGGCGTATGCCGAGCGATGCCTCGGCTGATATGTGGCTGAATGAAATAGACAAATTTTGATACCTTTGTCGCCCACGAATATTAGGATGATTAGGAATGATTGAAGTCAACGATCTCGCCATACAATTTGGAGGGAAGACCCTCTTTAAGGACGTTAATCTGAAATTCCTCCCGGGGAATTGCTATGGTGTTATCGGTGCCAATGGAGCAGGAAAGTCAACCCTGCTCCGTATGATCAGCGGAGAGCTGTCACCCACGAGAGGCACCATTACCTTTGGACCAAGTGAGCGACTCTCTGTACTGTCGCAGGATCACTTTGCCTTTGATGACGAGACGGTGCTCAATACCGTTATGCAGGGACACAGTACCCTCTGGGCCGTGAAGGAGGAGAAGGATGCGCTCTACGCTAAGGAGGACTTCTCTGACGCTGATGGCATCCGTGCGGCAGAGCTGGAGGAGAAGTTTGCCCTTATGGAGGGGTGGAATGCGGAGAGTGACGCAGCTCAGCTGCTGAGTGGACTCGGCATCCCGGAGGAGCTCCACGGAGAGCTGATGGCTAACCTTAATGGTAAGCAGAAGGTGCGGGTGCTCCTTGCTCGCGCTCTCTTCGGTAAGCCGGACAACCTGCTCCTCGACGAGCCGACCAACGACCTTGATATCGATACGGTGGCATGGCTGGAGGACTACCTCCAAGACATCGACAATACCGTCCTGATCGTTAGCCACGACCGACACTTCCTTAATGCGGTCTGCACCGACACCGTAGATATTGACTATGGCAAGGTGACTCTCTATCCGGGTAACTATGACTTCTGGTACGAGAGCAGTCAGCTGGCGCTGAAGCAGCTCCAGCAACAAAATAAGAAGATGGAGGAGAAGAAGAAGGAGCTGGAGGAATTCATCCGTCGCTTCTCCGCCAACGTGGCCAAGAGTAAGCAGACCACCTCGCGCAAGAAGATGCTGGATAAGCTCAATGTCGAGGAGATCAAGCCATCCACGAGACGCTATCCGGGGATCATCTTCACTCCTGATCGTGAGGTGGGGAATAAGATCCTGACCGTAGAGGATCTGGCAGTGAAGGCTCCCACGATCGATGGATTGGGTGAGGAGTTGTTCTTCTCTCGGGTGAGCTTTAATGTAGAGAAGGATGACAAGATCGTCTTCCTCTCCCGTGATCCGCGGGCAATGACCGCTTTCTTTGAGATCATCAATGGAAATCGCGAGCCCCTCGAGGGACACTACGAGTGGGGGCAGACGGTCACATCGGCCTACCTACCGCTGGAGAATGGGAAGTTCTTTGACTCGTCAATGAACCTTGTGGACTGGCTGGCGCAATTCTCTGCGGACACCAATGCAGTCTATCTCAAGGGGTACCTCGGTCGTATGCTCTTCCGGGGGGAGGAGCTGGAGAAGCAGGTGAAGGTTCTGAGCGGAGGAGAGAAGATGCGCTGCATGATTGCACGGATGATGCTCACCAATGCCAATGTCCTTATCCTCGACTCTCCCACCAACCATCTAGACCTGGAGAGCATTCAGGCTTTCAATAATACGCTGATTAACTTCCCGGGAAATATCCTTTTGGCGAGTCACGATCACCAGTTTATACAGACGGTTGCCAATCGTGTCATTGAGCTTGGTCCCAATGGCATCATCGATAAGCGGTCGGACTTTGACACCTATCTGGAAGATCCTGTCGTGGCTGAGCAGAGGGCAAAAATCTATAACGAGAGCAAGGCATGATTAATGTAGGTATCGTAGGCAGCGAAGGGTATACTGTCGCGGAGCTGTACAGCCTCGTGATCAAGCACCCCGATGTGGATCTCCGGATGATCTACTCTCCGTGGCGTAGCGGGATGAATGTCTCGGAGCTCTACCATGATCTCCACAGTATGCGTACCCTTCGCTTCACAGATGAGGCGGACTTTGAGGGGCTTGATGTCCTCTTCATCTGCTTGCCGAGCGGGATGTCACGCACATTCTTGGAGAATCACCCTATGCCGGAGGGCATACGCGTGATTGACTTCGGTCATGAGCACCGCCACTCTGTTGATGCGGACAAAACCTTTGTCTATGGTTTAGTCGAGGCCTATAAGGACGAGATCGTCGATGCTCAGTATGTCTCTGTCCCCGGCTCCTTTGCTGAGGCCGTGGAGCTTCCCCTCCTGCCTCTGGCACGGGAGGGTCTCCTCCGGAGCGATCTGCATATCCACTGCGTCTCCGGTAAGACTCAGGCGTTTGCTCGTCCGGAGAAGGACAAGGGACTATCCTACGAGGCGATTTTTGACCAAATGCATGTCTACTCCCCCTTCTCTCACCACCAGCAGGACGAGATCTACAGGACGCTATCTGACCTACAGGAGGGTGGATTTCACAAGGAGATCAGTATGATCCCGATGCGTGGCGGCTTCAATAGGGGGATGTACTCGACGATATACATGAACTCCCCCCTCACTGCAGAGGAGGCGGAGAAAATGTATACCGACTTCTTTGACCCCTCTGCCTTCGTCTATGTAACGGACGAATACCCGGATGTGAGGGACACGCAGAACACGAATAACACCCTCATCCACCTCGCCAAGCTGGATGACAAGTTGCTCATTGTCTCATCGATGGACAATCTGATGAAGGGGGCTGCCGGGACGGCGATCCATATCATGAATACGATGTTCCGCCTCGTCGAGACGACCGGACTGGAGCTGAAGTTTACCAGTTACTGATCCGATACAGTCCTCCTCGGCTTATCTCCACAGGTCGTCCGATAAGGGGGCAGCATCGGAGAGCTCGCTCATGAGCTCCTCTTCGTCCACTACGTAGGCCGTAAAGGCTCCGGAGACCGGGAATCGATTGAAGTAAGGGTTTCGGGTGCTGAATAAACGGATCTCACTTATCTCAGGAGACTCTATGACGGCATCGTAGTAACGTCGGATGCGTTGGGCGATCCGGGGCAAAACCTTGACCATAGGACCTTGGGCGGTAGTTAGTACCGCAACCACATGCCACCGAGGATGGCGATCAATGTGATCGGTCGTCCCTCTCGGGAGACTGTGAGAGATACTTATGTGGCGATCTCCTTTCTCATTGATCATCTGCATCATCTGCCTAAAGAGTGTCCCGTGGGGCGCATCATCACGCTTGCCTGAGAGGTCGATCGCGTAGTGGATCATCTCGTGGAGCAGTGTGTCCTCATATACTTCGCGTGCAAGATCCATCCGGACATTGATCTTAATGTGTGGGGGCACTTTCGTGGTATGCCGATGGTGGACATACACGCCTGCGTAGCTTTTGACATCGCTAAGCAGGATGGGGATAGGGGGTAGGGCATCTCCAAAGTAAGTCTGATTGAACTCCCTAAATCTTTCCTCCAAGAAGTCAGTAGTAGGTCTCATACTGCAAAGTTACCCAAAGGAAGACTATATTGTGTTCTTTGCTAACATTGAGATTGGTATCATATATTCGCTTATATTTGACCATTCGATAACCTTTCAAGAACATCGTTATGAAATCAATAATTTTCCCCCTTATGGCGATGCTCGCCATGCTGCTCAGTACCCCACTGACGATAGCCGGCACACCTGACAAGACGGTGACGCTGGGCTTTAC
>CAMXXM010000101.1 GCA_947253195.1 uncultured Porphyromonas sp. | reverse complement strand
CTCGTGGGCTCGGAGATGTGTATAAGAGACAGCGACTTTTCTATCTTTATCGTAATAATAGTAAAGCGTATGTGGGTACATATATGCATCAGGGTCGCGAGATGTTCCGCCATCTTTCTCGCACTTTTTAGCCATCAATAGTCCACTTTCTTTATCATAAATTAGAGAATAAACGTACCTCCATTTTTCCTCAGAATCATCGATTGAAGACTCCACTATTTTCACAGCTAAACCATCGCTACTGTAATGGTATGTTCTCTCCTTAACCAATTTACCTACCCCGGAATACAAGTTGCAAGAAGCAATACGATTCTTGTTGTCGTATGAATACAAAAAAAAACTGCTTGGAAGCGCAAACCGTTCACAATCCAAAAAAACTTGTTGCTTTACAAGAAAACCTTCTCTATTAAACATATAGATACTTGCACTCCAGTTTCTCCTGTAAACTTGTGATACCCACTCAGTGCAGTATTTTATACCTTTAGGTAAGTTCATTTTTATACGTGTAGGGTAAGGCATAGCACTATCCAACGATTCAATTTCTGTTTGCGCAGATGAGAGCGTGCAGAAGCACATTAAGAATGCAACAACAAGGATGTTCTTTCTCATAACATTATATCTAGTATTACAGGTGGCGGGAGACGATCTCGATGACGTTGTAGATGTCGATGACGTCGCTGAGGCGGACAGTGAGGTCTTCGTAGAGGGGGTTGAGGGAGTGTAGCGTGAGTACACCGCCCTTGACGTCGTGGTCGGCTATCTCTTTGATGAGGATGCCGTCTGTGCGGGTAACGACGATCCAGACGCTCCACGAGCGGAGGTGAAGCTTGGAGTCCTTATAGAGATCTCGGTCGATGTGCCGAGCCATCACTACGTCTCCGTGCCTAAGGGTCGGCTCCATGGAGTCTCCCTCTATCTGAAAGCATATATACCTGCCGTGCATTTGGCGGGTCACGATGACCGGCTGTCGGCGACTATAGTCGTCGGCAAAGAGCTGCTCATACTCCCCGAGCGTGCCTGCTCTCGCTGAGTGAGGCACCACCGGTAGGTAGATCACCTCGGGTGCATCTATCGGGATGGCTGTGTTTTTCGGGTTGTCGGAAAGGAGCATAGACCCCTCTCCCGTGAGTAGCCAATCAGGATTGAGATCCGGGAACAGCTGGCTTATCCTCATAAGCTTCTCTGCTGATATAGACTTAGAGATGTTACGAATATATGACTCACTCACGCCTATTGCGTCAGTAAACTCACGCACCCCAATCTTTTTCGCGTCTATAAGCTGGTAGATCCGATCTTTTACTGCACTCATAATCAAGCACGTATAAACGTTAACATAATTAAGCGTGTGAAATCTTACGCTTTTCGCTTGCAGCGTAAGATTTCTTACGTATCTTTGCACTGTCAGACCAACTAACGGACTGACTGAATAGATACCAAAGCAGAGCGGCGAGATTTCTCACGCCACCCATTCACTACTTATCTTACGGGTAAAGGTAGAAAATCTCGCTCAATCTGCAAAACATTTTAATACAACATTATGAGCGAGACAAATCACACAAACGCAGGGGCGGAAGCCCCTCTGAAGCCAGGCGCACCGGAGACGAGCGCACCGAAAGCAAGTACCCCGCGGAGGTTCCCATCGTGGTGGATCCTTGAGCTGAGGAGCCACATCGTGCCGCTGCCCGATTGGACATATATCTACGCCACGGTGGAGAACTGCCCCGATCCGAGAGACCCGCACCTCTACTATGCGGAGATCACCAGAAAGATAAGCACCGGAAGCGGTACCCGCTACGAGCACCTCAAGGGGGAGTCCTTTGACGACCTGATCGAAGCTCTGCTTTACTTAGAGAGCATCGACTTGAGCGACTACGAAACCACTAACGAGTAAAGCCATGGAGATCATTATGAACATGGAGCCTTATGAGCTCGCTGAAAACATAGTTGATGATAGGGAGGCAGGCGACATATGCGCTGAGATTCTGCATCAATGGAACCTCCCGCAGAAAATGTACGAGCAGGTCTTAGACGAGATCCCGGACTTCGTCCTCGAGCAATACTTGAGGACGAAAAGCAGGGAGAAAAAAGCCCATCTGAACAGCATAAAGGAAACACTGAAGAAGAGACAACTGCACAATGAAAGAGAATGAACGCTGCTGTCTGATGTGCCGTGAAGTGTTTGACGAGAGTGAGCTTGAGCAACACCTGCAGATGCACCGGGAGAGAAACGAGACCTGCGCCATTCGTGACAGCAATAGGAAGACGATTATCTACTACAAGAAAGGATATATACCGGATGACGGTAGCGGTGAAGACGCACCAAAACAGATCGACACCATGAAACTGAGGGAGAAGATCAGAGAAGAGATAGAGAAACTCAAAAAGGATGACCGGATACAGGGGTCACCGGCAAATGTCTTCAGCAATGCCCCGCTGGCTCTCATCCAGATGGGGATAAAGGGACAGATCGACGGGCTTCAGACGGCACTACGGATTATTGAAGAGAGTGAGGAGATATGATACTGACAGCTAAGACGGGAACACCATTTGAGCAGACGCTCAAAGAGCTATATGACCAGCACATCAGGAATAAGAAGCAGGCTATAAAGGTCCTGACAGACTACTACGGCGTTAAGCCGTTAGAGATGGTAACATACTGGTACTTCGGGCGCGCGGGGATATTCAGCGGAATAGAAATGAAGCCTACGTCCGTGCCAAGGACGCTGAAGAAAGGCGTCAAGAAATACATCGGAGGGCTCACCGTTGACCGGCGTACAAAAGTCGGGCGGGAGTTCCTGCGAGAATGGGATACGATCGACTGCGCGCAGGGACTCTCGGGGAAGAGCCTTGAGCAATACGGGATCTACACTTTGGATCCGGACACGCGCGTGTATGGATACTGGGCTGTGGGAAAAGATGAAGACGACCTGTACTACTTGGAGATCACCGAGTATGCAGTCCGTCGACTGACGGCCGAGGCAAAGGCACAAATGACAATAGATATACAACAATACGATAGATAAAGGATATGACACGAAAGCTTACAGCCGACGATTACGACAAGATCCCCTGTCCGGGGAGCGGCACCTTCAAGGTGCCGGACACGCGCACTCTACTCAATTCGCAGAGCCACGCCTACAAGCTCGCCATGCGACGCAATGAGAAAGTGGTCGTCAATACCGACCAGAAGAAGCTCACCATCCAGAAGGTAGGCAGGCGATGATGTACAGGATAGAAACAACGATATCAACGAAGTACACACGCACCGTCTGCAAAGACCTGGGGGTTGACCCCGAAGATCTCCTCGGTGAGTTAATCAGGAAGGTCCGGTACGACTTCAATGACTCCAAGGAGGTGTTGGACGTAATGCCCAACCTGCTTTATATGGTTAAAAAAGGAGACATCGCAACTATCAAGATTAAGGGCTATGAGGATAAGTGACAATAAGCTCCTCGACCTGGAGGAGAAGTGGGAGGACGACACCTTGCGTAAGGTGATCGTGGTAGGTCCGCTCGGTACCTACCGATACATCTACACGGCACGCAACGTCGGCAAGCTGACGATGGCGACCGTGCACCACTACGAGGGCTTCCCGATCGTCCGTGTGACGGGAGAGGATCTGCGGGACGTGACGGCGTGCGACGGGCTGTGGATCATCAGCGGTCACTGCCGCGACCTGCGCACCTGCGATGAGCTCTACTTCGAGCGGGAGGAACAAGCAATCAAATGGATAGACGATAACCTTAACAGACGGAAGTGATATGGAAGAGAAAGACATCGACAAGGTATTAGACACGGTGGAGCTCTACTTCTCCACCCTCGGGATAAGCGTCGTCGGCGTGCTGACGATCCTCTGTGGGGGTGTGGTGCTGTGGCGGGACTTCGTCGGGGGGATGCTACCCTTTGCGTGCAGCGTAGCCTTCGGCTGGCTGGCGATCCGCTACGGCTGGGACGAGTACAAGAGGCGACGCCATGAGGACGCTGACTGAGATGCCGGAGATCAGCCCCGGGGGCTGGTACACCGTCAAGGAGACAGCAGAGATCATAGGGGTCTCCAAGCCTACCGTGAGGCGGTACATCGACCGCCTGGGCATCCGCCCGATCCTACGCAAGAGTGACAGCAGGCTCTTGCTAAAAGGCACCGACGTAAGGCGGATGCTTATTGAGAGATACTAACCACAAACAATAGATCAAAATGGAAATTACAATCACCCTAAGCGAAGAGGATCAGTCCCTACAGGCGGAGATCCTGAAGGTGCTCCTGAGGGCTCCACTCTCGGACACCACCGCTAAGACCGGCAAACCTGCCGAGAGTACCAAAAAGAGAGCTCCCAAGGCTCCGTCAGAGCCTACACCAGAGCCTACACCAGAGCCATCTGCAGAAACCTCCACAGAAGCACCACAGGAGCCCGCCGAGACCCCGGAAGAGCCAACTGAGTCGACCACTCAGCCTGCACCCGAGAAGCCCGCAGAAGAGCCCGTAGGACACTCCTCCGCCATCTCTATGGCTGACCTCCGCAAGAGCGTCAACGCCATCTCCCGCAAGAAGGGGCTCAATTGGCTCTACAGCTGGCTCGGTGACCTGGGCGTGAAGTCCATCGCCGAGATACCCGCAGAGCGACTTGAAGAGGCTAACACGAAACTACAGAACTACAAGTAACAAGAGATCACTATGGACACTACAACAACCACACTCAAGGATCACGAGAGCCGCGACCACGCCATCCTCTCTCCCTCCTCCGCTCACCGCTGGCTCGTCTGCACGCCATCCGCTCTTATGGAGGAGAAGTATCCCGACACTACCAGCCCTGCCGCCATTGAGGGGACGATCGCTCACGAGGTGGCAGAAGCGTACGCTTCCGCTCGGCTCAATGATGAGGACGAGCCGGGCGAGGAGCTGATGACGGCATACATCGACCGCTTCGCCAAGGAGCACGACCTCACCGACTACGATGCCAAGGAGATGATCCGCTATGCGAGGGAGTACGCCGCCGCTGCTCTACACATAAGGGAGGTTCTCAAGGCGTACAGTAAGACCGGCGCGTACGCCCTCACCGAGGTGACGACGGAGCTCGGGGAGTATATCCCCGAGGGTTTCGGGAGAGTCGACTTCCTCTGCTACTCCTCGGAGATGCTCTCCATCATGGACTACAAGTATGGGAAGGGGGTACAGGTCTCGGCATACCACAATCCCCAGATGATGATCTACGCCCTCGGGGCACTCAGCTACGTGAAGGCGATTATGGGGAAGACCCCGAAGGTCGTCACGATGACGATTCACCAGCCGCGCCTGGAGCACAAGGACGCCTGGGTCATCTCCTCCAAGGATCTGGAGGAGTGGGGCGAGGAGACGCTCAAGCCACTCGCCAAGCGAGCTTTTGCCGGCGAGGGGGATCCCTTCCCCGGAGAGCACTGTCGCTTCTGTCGCGCTAAGGTGGACTGCCCCGCTCGGCTGAGGCAGGTCTACGACCTGAGGGACTTCGCCCTCACCCACCCCGAGCATAAGCAGCTCACGGACGAGGAACTGGCAGACGTCCTCGACCAGGCGGAGCTGGTGCGGGACTATCTAAAGGCTGCCGAGGATGAGGCATATGCCCGCATCTCCGACGGTGCCACGCTCCCCCGCTGGAAGGTGGTCCCCGGGCGAAGTGTCCGCAAGGTGACCAACGAGGAGGCGATGTGCGACCGGCTGAGGCTTAACGGCTTCAAGGAAGCGGACTTCTTAGAGAAGAAGCTC
>CAMXXM010000100.1 GCA_947253195.1 uncultured Porphyromonas sp. | reverse complement strand
CCCGACCTACTGCTCCGCACCGGGGGGGAGTGTCGGGTCAGCAATTACCTCCTCTGGCAGCTCGCCTATACCGAGCTCTACTTCTGCGACTGCTACTGGCCCGACTTCGATGCTGCAGACCTCTACCGAGCTCTCATCGACTACCAATCTCGTCAGCGACGCTTCGGTCGCACAGGCGATCAGGTGGTTGATGTCGACTGCGGTGATAAGACCTCCGACCACTCCTGATGATCTCCACGCACCGCCATATATCCCCTTCCGGGGAAGAAACGCTTCATCCTAACGCATGAATATTCTACCCTCACCGCTTCGCCGACTTTTCTCTATGACAAGAAGCCTGAATACCACTCCCTCTCGGCTGCTCGCCCTCTTTGCCGCTCTGCTCGTCAGTGGCGTCGCCATGGCACAGTCGGACCACACGATCGCCTCATCGGACAGCCTGGCAGCTCTGCCGGATGTCTCCTACACCCGCCCCGTCTCGAGAGTGATCGCCGGACTGAGGGTGGTCGGCAATGAGAGCTACGAGGATGTGGTGGTGCGCAACGTCTCCGGTCTCCGCGTCGGTCAGCGGGTTACCGTGCCGGGTGAGGAGATCAGCCAAGCGGTGCGCAACTACCTCCGCAACGGGCTTTTCTCCAATGTCCGCATCGATGCCGACCGCATGGAGGGGGACTCGGTATGGCTCTCGATCCATATCACCGAGCGGCCGCGCCTGACACGCTTTGAGATGAATGGGGTGAAGAAGAGCGAGGAGAAGGATCTCCGCACCGGTAAGCTCCAGCCACTCGCTCAGGGGACCTTTATCACTCCCAATATCCTCGACCGATCCGAGATAGAGATCAAGCGCTTCTACGACGCGAAGGGATTTAGCAACGTCGAGGTACACACCTCCGTCCTCGAGGACAACTCTCGTCCCGGCTATGTGGTGGTGATCTTTGATGTCAATAAGAATGCGAAGACGAAGATCTCGACCATCAACTTCATCGGCAACGAGATGCTGAGCGACAATGCCCTGAGGCGCGCCATGAAGAAGACGAATGAGGTCTTCAATCTCTCCAAGCGCCCCTGGAGCAGTATCCTCGAGATCTTTGGTACGAAGAAGTTCGTGGAGAAGGAGTACAGGGAGGATCTGAAGAATATCCTCAAGGCCTATCACGCCAAGGGCTACCGCGACGCGGAGATCCTCCGGGACACGATCTATATGGCGGACGATGGGAAGAAGATCAACATCGACATCGAGGTCTACGAGGGACCGAAGTACTACATCAAGGCGATCAACTTCGTCGGCAATACCAAGTACCCGACCCTCCAGCTCCAGCAGGTCCTCGGCATGCGCCCCGGTGATGTCTACAATCAGAAGAAGCTGATGGAGCGTATCTCTCAGGATGAGGATGCGGTCTCCAACCTCTACTCCAATAACGGCTACCTCTTTGCCTACATGGTCCCCGTGGAGACCGAGGTGAAGGGAGACTCCGTCGCCCTCGACATCCGCATCCACGAGGGCAAGCCGGCGACGATCAATAAGGTGGCGATCCGAGGCAACTCGCAGATCTACGACGAGGTGGTTCGCCGTGAGCTCTACACGAAGCCGGGCATGCTCTTCAATCGCGACTACGTCATGCGCTCCATGCGTATGATCGCTCAGATGGGCCACTTCGACCAGGAGAAGATCGTTCCCAATATCGTGCCCCACGAGGAGAGTGGTACGGTGGACATCGAGTGGCAGCTGACACCGAAGTCCAATGATCAGGTCCAGCTGTCGATGGGATGGAGCCAGACCGGCCTACTGCTGATGGCGGGACTGAAGTTTACCAACTTCTCCCTCCGCAACTTGCTTGATCGCTCCACTTACCACAACTTCCTCCCCCGTGGTGACGGACAGACGCTCTCGCTCAATGTCCAGACCAATGCCCGCTACTACCAGAGCTACGGCATCAGCTTTATGGATCCGTGGTTTGGGCGCAAGCGGCCCAACATGTTTAGCGTCTCAGTCTCCTACTCCCGCCAGACGGACATCAACCGCCGATTCTACTCCGGTCAACAGCAGAGCCTGATGAATGGCTATGGTGGCTATGGCTACGGTATGGGCTATCCGGGTGGGTACGGCTATGGTATGGGCTATCCCGGAGGGTACGGCTATGGTATGGGCTACCCTGGAGGCATGGGTGGCTACGGCATGGGGTACTACAATCAGTACTACCGCGAGGCGATGACCAACCTCTACGAGCGCGCTCTCGATCCGGATAAGACCCTCGACATGCTTCGCCTCAACATCGGCTACGGTAAGCGACTCACTTGGCCGGACGACAACTGGCAGGTCTCCCTCGGGCTTACCTACAATATGTACCGGATGCACAACTGGGGCTCCTACTACTACAGCTTCGGTATGGAGAATGGTGTCGCCAATGACATCAATCTCTCGCTCAATCTCTCACGCTCCTCGATCGACAACCCGATCTACACCCGCCGAGGCTCCAGCTTCGCCTTCGAGGCACAGTCGACCCTGCCGTACTCCCTATGGGATGGCGTCGACTACTCCGACCCGAAGCTCTCCGATGCCGAGCGCTACCGTTTCATCGAGTACTATAAGGTGAAGGGCAAGGCTCAGCTCTTTATCCCTCTCATGGACCCGATCAATACCAAGCGCACCCCCGTCCTGATGGCGAGTGCGGAGTCCGGTACGATCGGCTCCTTCAGCCCCTATAAGCGCTCCCCCTTCGGTACCTACTATATGGGTGGTGACGGTATGTCCTCCTACTACGGGTACCTCAATGAGATGATCGGCCTCCGCGGCTACCGCAACGGCTCCATCTCTGGTGCCAGCGGTCGCGGTGCCTATGTCTACTCCAAGGTCTTTATGGAGCTGCGGTATCCGGTGATCTTTGAGAATCAGGCAACGATCTGGGTACTTGGCTTTGCAGAGGCCGGTAACGCTTGGGAGTACCAGAAGGATTTCAACCCCTTCCAGCTTAAACGTTCTGCCGGTCTTGGCGTCAGAATAATGTTGCCACAGCTTGGTCTGATGGGTATCGACTGGGGCTACGGCTTTGATGCCCCGGACGGATCCGCTCAGATCGGAGGCAGCAACGTCCACTTCGTCCTCGGTCAGCAATTCTGATCCCCGGGCGCTTGATACAACCTACATTAAGACAGCAAGCATTATGAAAGAGATAAGAAAAACGGCCCTCCTCGCGCTCATTGCCCTCGTGGCATCAGTCGGGATGACGCTCCCCTCTCGGGCGCAGGACTACATCACCTACGCTCTGGTGGATATGCAGTATATCCTCTCCAATATCCCTCAGTACAAGGAGGCAACGGAGCAGCTGCAGGAGACCGCCAAGGGCTACACGGCTGAGGTGAAGAAGCTCCAGGATCAGGCAGGCACCCTCTATGCCGACTACCGCAAGCAGATGGGCTCCCTCTCCGCTGACCAGCGCGCCTCTCGCGAGAAGCAGATCGTCGAGGTGGAGAATCGCGCTGCCGAGCTGCAGCAGAAGTACTTCGGACCCCAAGGTGAGATGGCGAAGCTCCAGGAGCAGCGCATCAAGCCGATCCAGGACAAGGTCTACGAGGCGATCAAGCTCTACAGCCGCAAGTATGGTGTCTATATGGTCCTCGACCGCGCCTCCGGCATGGGTACCATCGTCTATGCCGATCCCGCCGCCGACATCAGCAATGACATCCTGAAGATCCTTGGCATCTCTGTGAAATAACGTACCTTTGTGCGTCTCATAACCCTGAATATAAACCAATAACGTAAGATACATTTTCATGAAAAGAACGTTTCTCATCCTCTGTGCCGCGCTCCTCTTCCCCATCTTTGCCGGTGCGCAGAGCCACAAGATCGGTATTGTAGACTCTCAGAAGGTACTCAGTGAGATGCCTGAGATGAAGTCCATGCAGGCTGAGCTCGACAACCTTGCCAAGAAGTACGAGGATACCCTCGTGCAGCTGCAGAAGGAGTTTCAGACCAAGTACCAGGACTTCGTCAAGGAGCAGGAGACTATGGTCGAGTCCATCAAGAGTCGCAAGCAGCAGGAGCTGGAGGACCTCTCCAAGCGCATCCAGGATCTCAATAACGTGGCTCAGCAGGATATGCAGAAGAAGCAGGTAGAGCTCTTCGCCCCGATCCAAACCAAGCTTCGCGAGGCGATCAATAAGGTCGGCAACGATGGTGGCTTCACCTATATTATGGATGCCAGCCAGATGCTCTATGTCGGCACCGGTAGTGAGGACGTCACCTCTCTCGTGAAGTCCAAGCTCGGTCTCTGATCTCAATCCGAGCTCACCGCTCGCACCTTCCCTCGAAGGTCACACACTTATAAGTCATCCCCGACAGGTCACGCACCTCTCGGGGATGCTTATTTATCCACAATGCCGAGACAAACTTATAGATGTTGGTCGTTTGCCCGGGATGACAAACCTTTTCACCGCTTTGATCCAAGGTTTTCTATCCGTACATTTAGGATCTACTGTTTCGTCGTAAGTCCGATAAGGAGGCTCGCTAATGACGACTCAGGAATTGAGGGAAGCCGAAGCGATCCCCCGTATGAAAGACTCCGCGGGTAACTCAAACCAGAAAAAGTTCAAATAAGAGAGTACTGAGAGTATCACAAGCCTCCTACTCCGTATTAGGTATTAGGTATTAGTGCGACCCAGGAGGGGGCCAGGATTGCTTGTCGCGCCCCTAGGCCGAGAGGCGCGACCATCGACTTGTATGGGTTACTTACCCTATAAGTCTTCTTTTGGCTGAACTCAATCCTCCTTGGGTGCCTGACTATACCGGAGGGGATATAAGAAAGAGAGGGGGCGACAGGTCAGATCGACTTGTCGCCCCCTCTCTTTGGGCTCTCTCTCGAGGGAGAGATTACTTCTTGCGGCTTACGCGGCAGTAGCCGTACTGAGCCTTGTCACCCAGCTCCTCCTCGATGCGGAGCAGCTGATTGTACTTAGCGATGCGGTCGGTGCGGCTGAGAGAGCCGGTCTTGATCTGGCCGCTATTGGTGGCCACGGCGATGTCGGCGATGGTGGTGTCCTCGGTCTCACCGGAGCGGTGGCTGGTGACGCTGGTGTAGCCGGCGCGGTGAGCCATCTCGATGGCATCGAGGGTCTCGGTGAGGGTACCGATCTGATTGACCTTGATGAGGATCGAGTTGGCAGCACCCATCTCGATGCCCTTCTTGAGGTAGTCGACGTTGGTGACGAAGAGGTCGTCGCCGACGAGCTGGCAGCGGTCGCCGATGCGGTCGGTGAGCTTCACCCAATTCTCCCAGTCATTCTCATCCAGACCATCCTCGATGGAGTCGATGGGGTACTTGGCGATGAGCTGCTCTAGGTAGTCGATCTGCTCCTCAGCGGTCAGCTTCCTGCCATTGGGGTCCTTGGGCATACCGGTCTTGAGCTGGCGGTAGTCGTAGTACCACTTGCCATCCTCCTGTACTGCAAACTCTGATGCAGCGCAGTCCATGGCGATGCGCACGTCCTTACCGGGCTCGTAGCCGGCGTCCTTGACAGCTTGGATAATGGAGTCGAGGGCGTCCTCGATGCCGTCGAGCTTGGGGGCAAAGCCACCCTCGTCGCCGACAGCGGTGGAGAGGCCGCGCTTCTTGAGCAGCTTGGCGAGAGCGTGGAAGACCTCAGCACCCATGCGGAGACCCTCACGGAAGGTCTCGGCACCCACGGGGCGGATCATAAACTCCTGGAAGGCGATGGGCGCATCGGAGTGAGCGCCACCATTGATGATATTCATCATCGGTACCGGGAGGACGTACGTAT
>CAMXXM010000099.1 GCA_947253195.1 uncultured Porphyromonas sp. | reverse complement strand
TCCTCGACCTCATCTACCGCTACGAGGGGTCCTCTCTCTTCGGGAAAAACTCCCGCTTTGCCCCCTTCTGGAGCGCCGGTATCGGATGGAACATCCACAAGGAGCCCTTCATGAAGGACCTGAATGTCAATCTCCTCAAGCTCCGCTTCAGCACCGGCTACCTGGGCAATGTCTCCTTCTCCCCCTATCAGGCATTGACCACCTACCGCTACGGTGAGGACCTCACGTATGTCAAGGGTGCCGGCGCCGTGCCGATCACGATCGGGAACCCTGACCTGCGCTGGGAGCGGACACAGAATAACAACATCGGTCTCGACCTCAATGTCCTCGACAACCGATGGGACCTCTCGCTCGATCTCTACCTCAAGATCACCGACAACCTCCTCCTCGACGTCACCAAGGCGCCCTCTGTCGGTGTCGCAACCGCTAAGGAGAACGTCGGAGAGATCGAGAATAAGGGTATCGAGCTCAGCACGAGGATCGTGCCGGTGAGGACCAAGGACTGGAACTGGACCGTTGCCATGACCTACTCCTATAATAAGAATAGGATCCGCAAGATCAGCGATGCCCTCAAGGCACAGAATGAGAAGAGCCTCGCAGATAAGGACAGCCGTATGCCTCTGCCGATCTACGTCGAGGGTGAGTCGCTCACGACGCTGAAGGTGGTCCCCTCCGCCGGTATCGACCCGGCGACAGGTCGGGAGATCTATATCAAGCGTGACGGGAGCTATACCTTTGACTACGACCCGAGGGATAAGGTCACCTTTGGCGACACGAGCCCTCTCGCTACCGGTATGGTCAGCTCTTACCTTACCTACAAGGGCTTTACCCTCACCACCGGCCTGCGCTACCAGCTCGGTGCCATGGACTACAACCTGACGCTCGCCAGTCGTGTTGAGGGAGCTGACCCGAGGAAAAATGCCGACCAGCGAGTCTTCTCCGACCGCTGGACTCAGCCTGGAAATCATGCTTCCTACAAGAACATCGCCGATGCCTCCGTGCCGATGCAGACAAGCCGCTTCGTGGCAGTCAATAACTTCCTCGACCTGAGCTCTGTCTCACTGGCGTACGACTTCAAGCCGATAGACCTGAAGTACTTTAGTCTGAAGAATATGAGGCTCGAGCTACTCGCCAACGACCTCTACCACTTCTCCACCATCCGTAGGGAGCGAGGTCTCTCCTACCCTTACGCGCGATCCATCGAGATGACCATCCGCTTTACACTCTGAAATCATGACGACACAGAATATCCTATCTAAGGCGCTGGCGACGATGCTCACCCTCGTGCCGGCGACACTCCTGACGACCAGCTGCGATAAATTCCTCGACATACAGCCCAAGGGCACGATGCCCAAGGAGGTGCTCTTCCGGGATGAGCAGGGATTTAAGGATGCGCTCTACGGCATCTACGCCTCCATGGCAGATGCGTCACTCTACGGGGGCAACCTCACCTACGGCTTTGTCGACAAGCTGGGGCAGATGTTTATGTACAATAATACCGAGAATGAGGATACCTATATCCTCCGGTATGACTACATGAATCTGAAGGTACGCCCAACGATCGACCAGATCTGGACCAATCAGTACGCAGTGATCTCCTACGTCAATGAGCTGATCGATGCCTATGAGACCACAGATCTCAAGGGGAGCACGCTCGATATGATCGGGGGCGAAGCGTACGCACTGCGGGCATTCCTCCACTTTGACCTGCTCCGTCTCTATACGGCCGACTATGCTCAGCGCGCGGGACAGAGTGGCATCCCCTATGCCTATAAGGCCGACCTGCAGAATAAGCAGCTCTACTCCATCGAGGACAGCTACAAGAATATCCTTACCGATCTCGACAAGGCAGAGAAGCTCCTCGCGTCGGATGTCAGCCTCTACCTACCGATGGGCACCTCCGTCGATGTCTACTTAGACGAGCGGTATGCGCACCTCAATAAGTACGCCGTCTCGGCACTCAAGGCGCGTATCTATTACACGATGGGAGACCTCACGGAGGCAGCCGACTACGCCCGCAAGGTCATCGATGCCACCGCCATCACTGCCGATGCACCGGAGGGGACGATGAAGCTCGGACTGGCCGAGAAGGGCGACTTCGAGAGAGTGAAGCGCTACCCGGCCCGCGGAGAGCTGCTCTTCGGTCTCTACGCTCCTCGCATAGCAAAGGTCGTCTATGACACATTCCTCCAGAATACCACCTCCGGCAGCTTCACCGAGGCGAGGACGGATCTCAAGCAGCTCTACGAGACGGACAAGTTTACCGCCACCAGCGTAGACCATAGGTATGGGCTTTACTACAAGGAGCTCTCCGGTGGGCTCACGGCATTTACCCGCCTGCTGTCCAATGAGGCTGAGCTGAATAAGGGAGACTTTGAGGGTCTGACCCTGATCCGCCTGCCGGAGATGTACTACATACTCTCCGAGTGTCTCTACGACAGCGACCGCACCCAGTCTCTCGAGCTGCTCAATGCCGTACGCAAGAGCCGCGGTCTCGCAGAGATCGATCCGGCTAAGGTGGACACCAAGGAGAAGTACGTCAGCGAGATGATGCGGGAGCGTATGCGCGAGATGCCGGGCGAGGGACAGATCTTCTTTGCCTACAAGCACTACAACCTCCCGATCCTCGACCGTAGAGGCAAGGAGTCCATCCCGGCCTCTAATGAGATCTACATCCTCCCGTGGCCGGAGAAGGAGAGAGAATTTGGCTTCACCGCCGACACCAATAAGAAATGAGACAAAAGGATTATCTTATGAGAAGCGCCATACGACTGCTCGCCCCACTCGCCCTCCTCGGGCTGCTTGGCACGAGCTGCAATAGGATCACATACGAGGGGGACTTCACCCCCGATGGTCAGTACATCGGCTCCTCAGCCATTTACTTTGATCACAAGCAGCAGGCTGACACACTTACTAATTACTCCTTTGGGATCCTCCCGCCGGAGGTAGAGGTACACGAGGTTGCCATCCCTCTACGTATACTGGGAGACATCCCGGACAAACCCCTTACCTTCCACGTCGTTGCCAACCCTACGGAGTCGACTGCTGAGGCAGGGGTACACTACACCCCACTGGCAGAGTCCTATCAATTCCGGTCAGGAGCGGTCACGGACACCCTTCGTGTCAAGCTACTCCGCGGTAAGATCTCAGCAGATGAGGAGAAGTCACTTCGTCTTGTCTTGATGCTTAGACCGAGCGATCAGCTAAAGGTCGCTTTTGAGCGGGACAATAAGCAGATCATTACCTTTGACAACTATGTCGCTGAGCCCTACTTCTTTGAGTACCTGCCCTTAGGGACATATCACCGACTGAAGTATCTCAAGTTACTGGAGTATTACCACAGCGACCCGGAAGAGTTGATTGAATCCTACTGGAATAAGGGCGAAGCAAATAGATTTTTCATTAGTTGCAAAAAGGTCTACGACTACTTCTCAGCACATCCGGAGCTTGGTGTGCCACTAGACTTCGATCCATCGGCTTATATTCCCTTTGAAGAGTAACACGCTACCATGAAACATACGATATACAGGATACTGCCGGTCATGCTTACGGGGCTGATCAGTTGCACCCTTCTGACCGGCTGCTTTAAGGATCACTCCACTGACCCCGATCGTCCCGTAACAGAAATAACGGCAACAGAAGAGCTTCGTGAGATCTACACCTCCGAGGAGGGACGAATACTCGAGATCCCTGCGCCCAAGCTTACCCTCAATGGTCCCTCCAAAGAGGTGAAGTACTCATGGGAAGTAGATTATAAGGAAGTATCCACCAGTCAAGTGCTTAAGTATAGGTGTCCCAAGCCGGGGGTATATGCTCTTCGTCTGCTGATTACCAACGGGGAGACCACCATAGTACAGAGAGCAAAGATCAACGTCCAATACCGCTTCCGTCAGGGATTGTACTTCCTCGGGCAGGAGGACAATCAGGCCACAATAGGTTTTGTGGAGCCTTCGCAGCCCGACAAGGAAGTGGACTACGACGTGCTGACGCTCAATAATCCTGCTGGTACGATTGCCGGGACACCACACGACCTCGCCTTTGTGACCAATGTCGCTTATAAAGTTAAGGGCTTCTTACTTGCGTGTGGTACTACCCTGTATAATTTTGAGCCGGATCAGATGATTATGACGAAGTCACTACCACTTAAGTCAGAGATCACCTCAATAGAGGGTACCTGGGCGGACTCCAAGGGGCGGTTCTTCTATAATGGTAGATTTGGAGACTTCATTATCAAGACTGTAGAGGCCACTAATAGTGATCTGAATACCTTTGGGACACCACTTGGCACCACTCGGGATAAGCTCAGCTTAGCTCCGGTGACAGTCTCTTGGCTAACGGATAAAAATGATGCCAAAAAGACAGATGGCTATCTGGCCTATGACAATGGGACCGAAAGGATGGTCGCTCGCTTTTCACAGTTGGGCAGTCGGAAGACTATGTCATGGTTCCCCGACGAGACAAAGGGCTACAGCCTTACCCATATGGTCCTTACCGGGGACCGGCTGCGAGTAGCCCTCTTCCTCAAGAGCAAGAGCGACGAGACGATCAAGCATCTGCTGATCAATCCGGGAACTCACAATGTATCAAAGGCTAAGCGAGTCCCGGAGGAGGTCCTCCTCTCCAAGGAGGTCCCTGCTGCGGCTCACCTCGATGCCACCTCCGTGATGACCTCCGCCCCGACGCGAAACTTAGTCTTCTACAGCGGTGCTGATGGTAGCGGCATCTATGCCTACAACACCATGTCGCAGGGCAACTTCCCCACCACACCCCTCATCGCACTCAGCAAGGACGAGGTGGTAGTCGATATGGTGGTGGACAAGGATGACCACTTCCTCTACATTGCCCTGAATAGTCGGTCGGGCTCCACCTCGAGTATCCGGCAGATAGACCTGACTAAGGACAGCTACCCCATCGTACACGAGTGGAAGGACCTTCGTCTCCCCGTCACCGCCATCGCACTCCGCGAGGATTACCCGATCGATAACTAATACAAGACTGCAAAGGAACAAACATGCACTCTACCCCTAAGATCCCGGTGGAGGGATGGATGCGGAGACTACTACTGCTCACGCTCCTACCTATGCTGGGACTGGCACCCATCCACGAGTCTTACGCCAAGACAAGCAAGGATAAGTATAGTCAGCTCTTCAGAGACAAGAACGTCGAGACCGTCAAGGGCGGTCTCGTCACCCTCCACAAGGTGGAGGACAAGCTCTATATGGAGCTGCCCATCTCGGAGATCGGGCGGGATATGCTCCTCGGAGCGACGCTCTCCAGTGTCTCTGACGGCTCGATCCTCACGATAGGCGACCGCAGCGAGGAGCCCCTGCTGATGCGCTTCGAGCTGCAAGACAGCACTGTGGTGGTCAAGAAAAACAACACGATCGTCTACTCCAAGGAGGCAGACGAGCCGATGAAGCAGGCGCTCGCCCTCAGTTACCGCGACCCCTCCGTGGCGGCCTACTCCGTCCTCGCCTTCACACCGGACAGCAGTGCAGTGGTCTTCGACGCCACCTCTCTGATGGCGCGCGAGAGCACACTCGTGCGGGTGATCCCGAAGGAGTCCGGCGACCTTAAGCTGAGCGCCTCACCGGTCTCCTCCCTCTCCTTCATCAAGGGGATGAAGTCCTATGAGGACAATGCTCAGGTGCGTGTGGAGCTCAACTACAAGCTCTCCGCCACCTTCCTCGGCATGGTCTCCGTGGCGAGCGATGTGCCGACGACGGTCGAGGCGACCTTTACCTTGCTCCGACTGCCGGAGAAGACGATGCCGATACGCATCGCCGACACCCGCGTCGGGACCTTCACCAC
>CAMXXM010000098.1 GCA_947253195.1 uncultured Porphyromonas sp. | reverse complement strand
TCTTGTTGTTCATTTCTGCTCCTCTATGTGTGTACTTTTCTAGGACACCACACCCAAAACCACGAGTCTATCCGCTTTTTCCCTCATTTTCGACCCACCCGACCCATCCGACCGGTTCCACTCTCACCGCCAACATCGTACTACCTTACATTTGCAAGGTACTAAGATTATACGTATCTTTGCAGTACAATATAGAGATAGAATCATTTTCACCAACTACAATAAGAGCATCATGGCAAAGACTGACTTGGCGGACAAGTTCCGCTCACAGATGAGACGAGGGCTCCTGGAGTACTACCTGCTCCTCCTGCTTGACAGTCGCCAGGCCTACTCGGCAGACATCATCGATCTGCTCAAGGAGGCCGACCTGCTTATCGTGGAGGGCTCACTCTACCCTCTCCTGAGCAAGATGCGTCGCGCCGGCATCATTGGCTACACCTGGGCGGAGAGTACTCAGGGTCCTCCTCGCAAGTACTACACCCTTACGGATAAGGGACGAAGCATACTGGATAAGCTCAATCAGAACTGGGCTGAGATGAATGCCCAGGTCGACCTCATACGAGCTGCCAAGCAAGAGAATAACGGTCCGCAGATCACCCCCGCCCCCATGCAGGAGCCCGTTGACGAGGCGCGACCGACAGATAAGGAATAGAGAACCATAAGGGCAAAAAAACAGAGCATCATGAAAAAGAACCTTTCAGTCACCCTTGGCGGCCGCTCCTTCACGATCGATGAAGACGCCTACTACGCCCTCGACGCCTACATCGAGGGCATCCGGTCACACTATGCCTCCGAGGACCCCGACGGGGAGATCGTCTCCGACTTCGAGAGCCGCATCGCCGACCTCTTTGCCGACGAGATCCGGCAGCAGGGTCCCGGATCCACCGTCACCATCGATGCCGTCCGCCGTACGATAGAGCGGGTCGGCTCCCTGGATCGCCTCTTTGACGAAGAGGAGCAAGAGGAGCAGCAGCCGGTCGAGGAGGAGCTGCCGGCAGACGAGACCACCCGGACCGACACCTCTGCCCCCGAGACCGTGCAGAGGAGGATCCCCACCCCACCGATCCCACCGACCGGCATAGAGGGACCGCGACCCCGACACATCTACTACCGCTCCACCGTGGACCGCTGGCTCGGTGGTGTCCTCGGCGGCCTCGGAGAGTACCTCGGCATGGACGCCCTGCTCTTCCGTCTCACATTCATCCTCCTACTCTTCACCCCCGTCGCACCTGCGATCATCCTCGTCTACCTGGCAATGGCACTCTTTGTCCCTAGGGCGAAGACCGTGACACAGCGGCTGGAGCTCCACGGCAAGCCGGTCTCCCCCTCGACGATCTGGCAGAATATCGACGAGACGATCACCAAGAGCGAGGCGGAGGGCAAGGAGCCGGGAGAGCGGAGGAGTACCTTCCCCCGCCCCTCCGACTTCCTCTCCCCCGCCTGGCGTAAGGGACTACTCTGGGCAGGGGTCATCCTGATGGTCATTGCCATATGTGTGGCGATGGTTGGCGTGATCGCCGGGCTTGCCGACGGCGATCTCTTCCAGTACGACTTCTTCCACGATGGGCAATACTTCATCAATACCGCAGCAGGCATCCTCTTCACCATCGCGATGAGTTTCGCCGCCCTACCGATCGCAGCTCTGCTGATCTACGTGGTCGGAGTGATCCCGATAGGGATGATCCTCCGGAGCAAGCACAGCAGCACGACAGTCAAGGCCGTCAGCATCGCCCTCTGGGTCATCATCCTACTCGCCCTCTGGCACATCATATTCTGAAGTCTCTACACTGAGGCACAGATCGATTATCTTTTCATATAAGTCAAACCCTATTTAAGACTTCGCCCGCTCTCCGATGCGACATCGAGGGGCGGGCTTCTTTTTTCACTCACCACAGCCAGCCGACCGAAGCCGTCCTCGAGAGAGGAGGAAAGTCACTGATAGCGGTCCGGGCAGTCTCTTCGACACTCTGCTGATCCCCCCGATTAGAGCTCATAGGGAGGTAGGGCTGTGGTCAATTATTGGTACCTTTGCACACTATTGGCGTAGGTATGTGTTGCTATGCCGTAACTGAACTGACGATCAGCATGTTTGATATCGACGATATAGAGCTCGAGGAGGATGACGACACTCCGCAGAGACCACAGATGATGCCTATGATACTGCCTGAGTATGACGAGAGACTGGACTTTGAGGAGGACATCCGCGAGCTGCCGGATGTGCTGCCTCTCCTGCCGATGCGCACAGACCAGCTCTTCCCCTACGTGGCGATGCCGCTCATCGTCGGTCGGGATAAGTCAAAGCGTCTCCTCGACTATCTCTCCACGGCGGAGAATAAGCATCTCCTCGTGGCGACGCAGAAGGACCCGACCATCGAGGAGCCGACTCGCGAGGACCTGATCGACTACGGCGTCATCGCTGAGGTGATGCATGTGGCCGATATGGGCGACGGGATGCTTACCGTCGTGATGCAGGGTAAGGTCCGCGTGCGGCTTGGCGACTTCGTGAGCGTCACCCCCTTCGTCAAGGCCTCCTACACCCTCAGCCCCGAGACGGTGCCGGACGAGAGCGATATGGAGTATCGCGCCCTCGCCATGACGATCAAGGAGGTGATGATCCAGCTCCTGATCTTCAAGGGCGACGTGCCCAAGCCCTTCATCGCATCGGCTCACCGACTGCAAGACCCGACGGTGATCATCAACTTCAGCGCCGGCAATTTCCCCGAGGAGCAGGAGCAGAAGGTCTTGCTCCTCCTCACCTCGGACATGAAGCAGCGCGGCTTCCTCCTCCTCCCGCTCCTCAATCAGATGGCGGAACTGCAGACTCTGCGGCAGAAGATCCGCCTCCAGACGCGGAGCGAGATGGATAAGCAGCAGAGGGACTACTTCCTTCAGCAGCAGATGCAGCAGATCCGCAAGGAGCTCTCCGACGACGACGAGGACCAGATCACGACGATGCTCGCCAAGGGGGCTAAGAAAAAGTGGCCCTCCGAGGTGGGCGAGACCTTCCGCAAGGAGGTCGCCAAGCTGCGGCACATGAGCACCCAGAGTCCGGACTACAGCGTCCAGCTGCAGTACTGCCAGACGATCCTCGACCTGCCCTGGGATAAGGTGACGAAGGACAACTTCAATATCCAGACCGCCCAGCGCATCCTCGACAAGGACCACTTCGGCCTTGAGAAGGTCAAGGAGCGCATCCTTGAGCATCTCTCGGTCCTGAAGCTCAAGGGCAACCTCCACGCACCGATACTCTGCCTCTACGGCCCTCCCGGAGTGGGCAAGACCTCCCTCGGCAAGAGCATCGCCCGCGCTCTCGGGCGGAAGTATGTCCGGATCTCCCTCGGCGGTATGCACGATGAGGCGGAGATCCGCGGTCACCGACGCACCTACATAGGGGCGATGCCGGGACGGATCATCAAGGGCTTCCTCAAGGCCGGCTCGGGCAATCCCGTCTTCGTCCTCGACGAGGTGGACAAGCTCGCCAACGACTACAAGGGTGACCCCTCCAGCGCCCTCCTCGAGGTACTCGACCCGGAGCAGAATAATACCTTCCACGACAATTACCTCGACCTCGACTACGACCTCAGCCGGGCGCTCTTCATCGCCACGGCAAATAACGTCGGCGACATTCCCGGCCCGCTGCGGGACCGTATGGAGATGATCGAGGTGAGTGGCTACATCCCGGAGGAGAAGGTGGAGATCGCCAAGCGACATCTGATCCCCAATTCGCTCGACCAGATTGGGCTGAGGAAGGGCGACGTGAAGTTCTCCAAGCGGACCATCGACCGGCTGATCGAGGACTATACCCTCGAGAGCGGTGTGCGTCAGCTCGACAAGCGCATCCGTGAGCTCCTCCGCAAGCTCGCCAAGCAGGCGATGGAGCATGCTGAGAGCCCTAAGGCTCAGGCACGGGAGATCCCCGAGACCCGTACTGATGCGGAGGGGAAGGAGATCCGTCTCACCAAGGAGGACCAGATGCGCGAGCGGGCGCACACCTTCTTCCCCGTCACCGTCTCCCCCTCCGATCTTCCCGAGCTGCTCGGCCCGGAGAAGTACAAGCAGGAGAAGTATGAGGGCAATAGGTACGCCGGTGTCGTCACCGGTCTCGCCTGGACCAGCGTCGGCGGCGTGATCCTCCTCGTGGAGAGTGCCGCCATCCCCTCACGCCAGGGGCGGCTCAGCATGACCGGCAACCTCGGCGCGGTGATGAAGGAGAGCGCCACCCTCGCCCTTGAGTACGTCAAGAGCCACACCGACCTGTACGGCATCGATGCGGACCTCTTTGACTACTGGGACCTCCACATCCACGTGCCGGAGGGTGCGATCCCCAAGGACGGACCCTCCGCCGGCATCACGATCGTCACCTCGCTCATCTCCACGCTCACCCAGCGCCAGGTCAAGCCCCACATCGCCATGACGGGCGAGATCACGCTGCGCGGCAAGGTGCTCCCTGTGGGGGGCATCAAGGAGAAGATCCTTGCCGCCAAGCGCGCCGGCATCAAGACGCTGATCCTCTGTGAGGAGAATAAGAAGGACATCGACGAGATCAAGGCGGAGTACCTCGAGGACCTCTCCTTCGTCTACGTCCGCGACATCAGCGAGGTGATCGACGCCGCCCTCTCCGACAAGCAGGTGGACCACCCGGTCGACCTGATGAAGCGCGTCACCGAGGCGCGTGAGCGGCAGCGCAAGATGATGGAGCTGAAGGCGCCCATCGACACTCCCTCGGAAAAGATCTGACACCACCCAATCAAGCAATCAAGACCCATGTCACTCAAGTGCGGTATCATCGGGCTGCCCAATGTCGGCAAGTCCACTCTCTTCAATTCGCTCTCCAATGCCAAGGCGCAGTCGGCCAACTTCCCCTTCTGCACCATTGAGCCCAACCTCGGCACGATCACCGTGCCGGATAAGCGGCTCAATGCCCTCGCTGACATCGTCGACCCGGAGCGCATCGTCCCGACGACGGTGGAGATCGTAGACATCGCCGGGCTTGTGCGCGGTGCCAGCAAGGGTGAGGGGCTGGGCAACCAATTCCTCGCCAATATCCGAGAGACCGATGCGATCATCCACGTGCTTCGCTGCTTTGAGGACCCCAATATCGTGCATGTCGATGGGACGATCGACCCGGTGAGGGACAAGGAGGTGGTCGACACCGAGCTGCAGCTCAAGGACCTCGAGACGATCGAGGGCCGGTGGAAGAAGGCGGAGCACACAGCCTCCGGTGGCGACCCGCACGCCAAGGCGATGCTGAGCGTCCTCAAGCAGGTCAAGCCGATCCTCGAGGCGGGGAAAAACGCCCGCACCCTCGACATCGACCCCGACAGCGAGGAGGGGAAGTGCTTCCGTGAGCTCTTCCTCCTCACCGCCAAGCCGGTCCTCTACGTCTGCAACGTCACCGACGACGATGCCGTGAGTGGCAATGCCTACGTCGATGCTGTGCGTGAGGAGGTGAAGGACGAGGAGGCGCAGGTGATGGTGATGGCGGCTCAGATGGAGGCGGACATCGCTGAGCTGGACACCTACGAGGAGCGACAGGAGTTCCTCGAGGCGGCAGGGCTCTCGGATAGCGGCGTCTCGCGCCTGATCCGGACCGCCTATGCGCTGCTGGGGCTGGAGACCTACTTCACGGAGGGGAAGAAGGAGGTGCGCGCCTGGACCTACCCGAGGGGGAGCAAGGCCCCGCAGGCGGCGGGCGTGATCCACTCCGACTTTGAGCGCGGATTTATCTGCGCCGAGGTGATAAAGTACGACGACTTCATCGCCCTCAGGAGCGAGCCGGCGGTCAAGGAGGCCGGCAAGCTCTACATCGAGGGAAAGGACT